>CALFYR010000575.1 GCA_937954195.1 uncultured Dehalococcoidia bacterium | reverse complement strand
TCGCCAACGACTTCCAGGTCCAGGGCGAGCGCGAAGTCCAATGCCGACGGACTGGGGACAACGCCCCGCTCCGATTCCTCCGGGACGCGGATGGAGCGGCCCGCCATATCCGTCACGGTACGCGAACCGGCCGTAACCACCGCTTCGACCGTTGGCGTGGAGGTGGGGCGCGGCGGTGCGACCGTCGGTTCTTCGCCGCACGCAATAGCCAGGCCTGCGAGGACGGAAGCCGCGGCGATGACGCCCAGCCGCCTCATTCGAACGCGCCCTCTTTGCCGAAACCGAGGGAAAGCAGGTAGTGGCCGGCGGCCGTCTGCTGGCCCCGGGCGGTGGAAAGCAACGTCTCGATGTCGGAGGGCGTGTCCAGGTCGAGCGCGAGTTCGCGGTTATCGCAGGAGTGGACGCGCATGCCGGCGTCGCTGGCGACCATCACGTGGAGGCCGAAGCTCTTTTCGCCGTATGCGACGCGGAACTTGCCGGGCGGGTGCAGCAGCATGGCGTTGGTCCCGCCGTCGGTGCTTTCGACCAGCGTGACGGAATCCGGTCCAGGGTCCTCGGCCTCGAGTGCTTCGAGCGTGGATTCGCGCACCAGCGGGAGGTCCGCGTGGAGGATGAGGAGGCGGTCGGTGACGGTGCCTTCGGCGAGCAGCTCTTCGATCGCGTGGTCGATCTGGGGGTTGAGGCCGGGCCGGCCGGGGATTTCGCGAAGGATGCGGGCACGGCCATCGACGAAGGTGGCGACGCGTTCATCCGGCGTGAGGACGATGGCCCGGCTGCCGGCCGCGTGCAGGACGGTCGCCAGCGTGATGAGCGTCAATGTCTCGCGCTGGTCGGGTTCGAGGGCCTCCGAAAGGCGTCCTTTCGCGCGGTCCAGCGTGTTGACGGGGATGAGGATGGGGAGCGTCACCGGAGGGCCTGCGCGGCCGTGAGGATGTCGCGTGCGAGTTCGGCCTTGCGTTCCATGCTGGTCATCATCGTATCCGTGACCAGCACCTTCATGCCGAGCGCTTCCACCGACGGAGCGAGTTCGCGGTCCTGCTCGTCGAGGACGAAGAGGTCGATGAGCCCCTGGTAAATCTTCGCGACGCCAAGAGCGGAGACTTCGTAGCCGAGGGTGGTCATCATCTTCGCGGCCGGGCCTTTCACCACCTGGCCGGCGATGATCGGGCTGACCGCGATGCGGGTGGCCGTGGTGGATTCGAGCGCGGACCTGATGCCTTCGACCGCGAGGATGGGGCCGATGCTGACGAATGGGTTGCTCGGCGCGAGGGTGACGGTCTCGTCCGTGGCGATGGCCTCGAGGACACCCGGGGCAGGCCTGGCTGATTCGATACCTTCGAAGCGGATGGACTTCACGTCCACGTCGGTGCGGAGACGGACCATGTACTCCTGGAATGCGAGTTCGCCTTCCGGCCCGGTGATCATGGTGCGCACCGGGTCGTTCGTCATCGGCAGGATGGCGCATGCGAGGCCCCAATCGCGGGCGAGGCCGGCCACGATTTCGTGCATTGGGACGCCTTCATGAATGAGGCGGGTGCGGTGGATGGCCATCGCCAGGTCGCGGTCTCCGAGGTTGAACCAGCGTTCGTAGCCAAACCGTTGGAGTTGATCGACGACGGCGAACGTATCGCCGGTGAGGCCCCAGCCGGTTTCGGGGTTTACGGCGCCGGCGAGCGCGTACATGACGATGTCGGTATCGGGCGAGACGTGCAGGCCGAACATCTCGACGTCATCGCCCGTGTTGGAGATGACCGTGATTTCGGCGGGCTGGACAACCTGGTAGAGGCCCTGGAGGTAGCGCGACGCACCGACGCCGCCAGCGAAGACCGTGTGCATTCGGGGGATCGTAGCGGGTTGCCCGCGTGCTCGCGAACGGTGTTCAGGCGGGGCGCGGTGTTGGGCGCTCGTCGTCGCGGCGCGAATAGGCGGGAGTGAGTTCCGGGGTACGTGACCGTTCGCCGGGCGCGTGGACCGGCACGTCCTCGGCGAGCGGCGGCGGCGGTTCGTAGGCGGGTTCGCGCTGGCCCGCGCCGAGTTCGAGAGCGACGAAGAGGGCGAACACCATCCACAGGTACGGCTCTTCGAAGAGACGGCCCTCAGACTGGCTCTGAAGGAAGATCTCGGCGACTGCCACGATGCACCAGCCGATTGCCAGGCGGGAGAAGCTATCGGCGCGGTCGCGGTAGGCCATACGAAGGGCGATGGCGATGCGCAGCGCCACGAACGTGAACGCGATCATGCCGATGATGCCCCACTCGGAGAGGATGCTCATGAGGGAGGTGTGGGAGAGCGTGGCTTCGGCCCACCAGGGGAGCAGGTACAGGTAGCCCAGTATCAGCGTGTTCTGGAACGCGCCGGAGCCGACGCCGAAGACCGGGTTGTCCTTCCAGATTTCCCATGCGGCGCGGATGAGGAACTCGCGCTGGCCGAGGAGGTCACCAACGTTCGTGAACGAACGGATGCGGTCGGCATCGGCGCCGCCCTGCGCGAACAGGAGGCCCACACCGAGGAGGAGCGCCGTCACCGCGGCCCCGGTGATTTTCACCTTCGTCCAGCGGTCGATTGGGGCCACCAGGACCATGAAGAAGACGGCGAACACCACTCCGAGCCACCCGGAACGTGACGCCGTGACGACGATGGCCGGGAGGCCAAGGACGAGCGTTGGCACCGCGAGGTAAACGGTGAGCCGCCGCGCGCCGGTGGCAAGCACGAGCCCCACCGCGAGCGCCACCGTGATGGCGAGGAACCGCGCCAGGTTGTTGGGATCGGAGAAGGTGGCGTTTGAGCGGTAGACGCCGCCGGAGAACAGCTGGTCCCGCCACTGGAGTGGTGCGACATAACGTTGTGCCAACGCAACGAGAGACAGCAAGATCGCGGTACCGAGAAAGGCGACGAAGATGCGCTCCACGTCGCGCCGATCTTCAATGAACATCGGTGCCGCAAACACGAATGCGACATAGATAGGGAGGATGAGGATGGCGTTGTTCGGGCGCTGTGTGTCGCTCCAGCCGACCGCCAGGACAGCGACGGCGGTGATGGCGATGATTGGGACGAGGATGGCCGAATCGGGGAAGAGCGCGCGGGGGTTGTAGCGAGCGCGCCAGATGGCGAGCGCGATGACCGCGAGCATGGCTGCCTTCCCGGGGTTGAGGAACGCGCGGATCCCGCCCATTACACCGCCTTCCCCGAGGGTGCCGACGGTCTGCGTGGTGAGATATTCG
>CALFYR010000574.1 GCA_937954195.1 uncultured Dehalococcoidia bacterium | reverse complement strand
ACTGCTCAATGTCACTCCACCGATCGGCATCGGCCAACTCGTCCCAATGGCCCTTGTATTTCGTATCGACCACAACCGTCGTGTCAGAACGAACCAAGACAAAGTCAGGCACGAGAGTCTTCTGTGAACCGAGATAGGCTGGCTCCCACCTCAGCGGAATTACGGTTTCGCTGCGTCCACCCGAGCGTGACACATAGCCGTGCCGCGGCGACCACCGATCAAGCAAGGAGCCCACCCACGCTTCAAAGGCAACCTCCATCTCCAAACGCCACGCGAGACCCTGCAATTCTGCAGCTCCAGCAAGCCCTCGTTCTTCGACGGTCCAAAGTCCGGCTTCCAACGCCTCCCGGATGGGCTCACCACTTAGCGGTCGCCGTATCCACCCTTCAACCACGGCCGGCGAGGTGCGACGGGGAGGGCTGGCTGCGACCATCACAAGCAGGGACTCGCAAAGCTCCAACAATGTACGAGCCACGCCGTACTGGAGCGCTTGCTCCCTAAGCGAAGCCCTCTGGAGAAGCAGAACGTGGTGGACGAAGCCCACCAATGCCGAGTCGACCTGGAGGTCCGGGAAACGGCATGGCACTTGGTGGCTGTTGCCCGTGGGCAGCTTCACCGTTGAGTAACGCTGCCAGTCCACGGCGCCCCGGGGTGCCGAAACCTCCTCACTGACAAACTCGAATCGGCGGCTCAAATGCCTGAGTAGTCGATTAATTCGGAGCAATACCACGCTCGAGAGAACCCATGCTGGGACCTCCCGGTCAGACTGTGGGAGTGTGCCCACAGGCAACAGCGTTGGTGGCGCTGCCATCCCTGTGTCGGCAAGCATCTTCCCAATACCGGCCCAAGGAAATCGCGGACGAACGAGCAAACCTAGATCGGGCGTCCCGGTGAGCGGCGAGATTAGCGGAACCGCACCGACAGCAGTTGTGAGATGGACTCGAACCTCGGATGAACGCCCAGTATGGGCCAATTCCGCTTCGGCGTGCAGCAGACCAAAATTCGTGCGGTTTAGTGATATGAACTGCTCTCCCAGACGAGCAGCCACAGATTCGACATCCCGAGGTTGGACACCTCGAAGGAGCGCAGCGGGAGAGATTCGGAGCGTCGAACTGTCCGTTCCAGTGAACACGGACAAGCGAGCGCGGCTGGGCGCCGAAGCCGCCATGGCTAGAGGCTCTCCACCCACTGGATGTATGCCCGCACCTGTTCGCCGAAGCCTGGGAGATACCCCTGGGCTAGATACTCCTCGAGGAGGGGCACGAGGTTCTGCCTCAACGCAGCAACAGCCCCTCCATGAGCTCCGGCGAGGAAGTACGAATGGCCCGGCATAAGCCCAAACGTCTCTTCGCTTGCCCAATCGATGAACATGTCGGCGAGCCTGTCGAATGCCCGAAGAGATACCTCGTCTCCGGACGATTCAACGACACTCCGTTGCGGCCACAGCTTGAGAAACGCGAATCGTCGTCGGATGGCTACATCAAGTACGGCGATGCTTCGATCCGCGCTATTCATCGTCCCAAGGATGTGGAGGTTGTCCGGTACCGAAAGTACATCGGTTCGCGCTGCTTTGGATCGTGGAAACGCGTATCCGAGCCTAACCGTTCGCCGACGTTCAGCGTAGGGCTCAAGGAGGTAGATCGCCTCGCCGAGGACCTTCGCCAAATCAGCACGATTCACCTCGTCGAGGTGGAGCAGATACGGTTCGGGCGAGCACGCCTCGGCCTCGTCAATGGCCGTCATCAAATAGCCCGGACGGGGAAGAAACCGAAGACCCGCCGCCCCTTCGTCAGGGTCGGGGGCCAGCCCCCCGACGAAGGACTCGTACGTCGTTCCGGGGTGGAACTGGGCAGTCAGGCCCCTACCCTGATAGGCCGAATGGCGCAGATTGTCGGCGAGCCGAGTCTTACCTGTTCCTGGCGGTCCTTCAAGGATTGCGTAGCGGCGTACCTTGAGTACCTCGGCTACCCCAGCCTCGTCGACGTTCGGCATTAGGCCGTTCAGGTACATCCCCTTAAGGGCCAGCGCGGAGCCCTCGTGCGCCTTCATCAGTCTGGCTCCGCGCTCCTCCATGGCGAGGTCGAGGAACGCCCACAATGCCGAGCTTTGAGCTTCCGGATCATCCGCCGGTGGGACGCATAGGCCGTAGATGACGCTCCCGTACTTGTCCAATGCCCCCGAGAACTCCGGAAACTGACGACGAATAGTGTCTGGAATGGCTTGGTCGATGGCAGTTGGGCTCGATTTCGCCCAAGCGATCTGAGCACCGCGCCCGAACTGCCGGTTCAGCCACCGAGCAATCGCCGCGACTCGTCGCGCATGGCCGGGACGTCCGAGTATCTGAGCATCCGGCCCGAGGCCAAGCGTGCCAACAACCAGGCTGATCAGGCATCCTTCGGAGTCCTCGGAAGGGAAGAGCACAAGACTCATCCCAGCATACGGGCCGGCAGTCGGGTTCTGAGGGTGAATCAGTGCGGCAAATGGCGCACCATCGGCGCTTAACTTGGGCGACCGAATCTCCACCAAGCGGCGGGCTTGTTTGTCGTACCTCCCTGCACCGCCCCCGGAAAGGACCTCCCCGAACGCTGCCTCGGCTCGTTCATGCCAGTCATCAGTCCAGCGCGATGCGGCGACGTTCAACAGAGCGCTCATGCTTCCACTCCTCGCCGGCCATGCGGCGGTGCCGTTTTACCACATCCAGCCGCCCCGCAAACGCAAGAAATACCGCCTCACCTGAAACCAGCGCCCAGCGCCCAGCGCCCAACCCCCAACCCCCCACTGCCAACCTCCCCTTTCACCTCCCCGCGCCCATCCCCCACGCTCCCTCTATGTACCCGCAGCCGCTGACCACCCACACGGGCACCGGGCACCGGGCACCAGGCACCGGGCACCACGTACCAGGACCCCCAACCTTCAAGCTTCCAGGCTCGAGCTACCCCTGCCCCAGATTCAAAACGAAGCTCGAGCTTGCAAAAACACATGGTTGGCACTCACCACTCAATCAGTACCGCGACCGGCAGGAAGCGGCGTTCGCACCACCCCCGCCACCAACCACAAACCCACGCGAAACGACCCCCCAAACGACCCCCAAACGACCCCCCACACGAATCTGGAACCGGTCGTTTGGTCGTTTCGATCTAATTCGGCTGCGTTGGGATTGCGATGCTTCCCGTCGTCGGCTTCGGTGTCGCAATGCCGAACACCGGGGGCGGCGTCTTGATAGTCGACCCGCCGTTCGGCGTCTTCCCGCCTGCTGGCGTCGTCGCACCGGGTGGTGGCGGGTCGGGCTGCCGCGGCGGACGCGTCGGGTCCTCCACCGTCGGGTCCTCCGGTGATGGCGGCGGAGGAGGCGGCGCAGGCACCTCGGGCGTCACCGGGGTCGGGGTTATCGTCGGCGTCACGGGCGTATTCGTGGCTGTCGCCGTCGGGGTCGGGGTCGGCGTAAACGTCGCCGTCGGCGCAGCCCCCTGGCCCGAACTGAACCCACCACCGGATGGCGTCGCCCCCGCCGGTGGATTCGAACCGGCGGCAAACCCGCCACCAGCGCTCCCCGGCGGCACCGACGTCACCGAAGGAGCCACCGTCGTCTCAACCGCCGCCGCCGGCGATTCGCCCGCCGCCAGCGGCAAGTCATCGTCATCGTCACCACCCGGCACCGCCGTCGCATCATCATCGCCACCGCCACCCGCACCCTCACCGCCACCCACCGGCGTCTCAATCGCACCAACCAGCGACCCGCCATCCGCCGATACATCCGAATCGCCCACCGGCCACCCGAACCCCACCCACGCCATCGCGATACTCGCCACCGCGAACCCCGCGAACCCCACGCCGCCAACCGGCGCACCGCCCGGGTCCACCTTCGCCAGCCGGCCCGGCAGCGAACCAACCGCATCACCCGCCGCCACCGCCACACTCCCCGCGCCAAGCGCCCCCGCCAAAAGCGCGCCACCAACGTTCGAACCCAACGACCCAACACCCGCCGCCCCCGGCGCGCCACCTACATTCGATGCCATCCCTCCGGAGCGCCCACCCGCCGGCCCACCACCCATCGGCCCCCGCGCGATGTACCCCAGCACCCGCCGGAACAGCCGCAACCGCCTCCGCTGCCGCAAATCCTCCCGCGAACGCACCGCCGTCCGCAGCGACATCCAGAACCCGAGCGCAGCGAACCCGCCAGCGAACAGCGGCAGCACCAGCCACAGGCCCGCCTCACGGCCGCCGGCCAGCTCCCACGCCGCAATCACCGCCATCGCCACCACGATCCCGGCGCTCAACACCAGTGCCAGCGCCACCAGCAACCACCAGCTCGTGCTCCCCGCGAACCGCC
>CALFYR010000573.1 GCA_937954195.1 uncultured Dehalococcoidia bacterium | reverse complement strand
GCAAGGAGAATCTTCATCGGCTCAACCACGCGCACCGCCCCCTGGGCCAGGGGCAACTCGATGACGAATTCGACGTACCTCTCGGCCCGATTGCAGTGTACGGAGCCACCCATGGCTACCACAAGCTGCCGTGACCGAAAAAACGAAAAACCAGCGTCGGCGGCAATTGGCCGGGCTTCGCCGCCGGGTTTGCCGCTCGCGAAGCTGAGCTTGAGTCCGCCGCCCGTTTCTTCCCAATCGAACCTGACGGTCCCGGTCCCATCGCCGATGCGGTTGGCTGATTGGGCAAACCCGGCGATAGCGCGGACGAGCCGGCGGGCATCCCACGGGCCTTCAATGCCGTGCGGGCTGGTGCCGGCGAGTTCCGGGCCGTGGGCCATCATGTCGCGGGCTGCGTCGACGGCAGCGCCGAGGTCACACGGACCCTGGGCGAGGACGAGCTTGCCGCGTTCGAGCCTGGAGGCTTCCTGCAGGTCGTCGGCGAGTTCCTGGAGGTCATCGACCGAGGTGCGAAGCATGTCCGCGAGTTCCGCATCGAGGATGAATTCGCCGTCCCGGGACTGGCGGCGAGCGAGTTCCATCACCATTTTGATGGAAGTCAGGGGCGTGCGGACCTCATGCGCGAAGGCTCCCATCGCCTCCCGCCGGTAGAGTTCCTGCTCGTCTTCGTACATGTCTTCGGACATGGGCGTAGCTTGCACCTCACGACCGTATGGGCGTTATGGATGGTAAACAATCCGGGGAAGCCCCTAGGGATCGCCCTTGCCACCAGCCAAATTCACACCAGCGGGATGATATCCCCTTCTTGCACGCGTGGGGCGAACAAGCTCCGGGATTGGGCCGCCTGTTCTTCGGCGTGGTAGGAACTTCGCACGAGCGGGCCACTTTCCACATGGGAGAATCCCATTTCCATGGCCGCCGCCTTCAGCTCGGCGAACTCATCCGGGTGGTAGTAGCGGGCAATGGGGAGGTGTTTGGGGGTCGGCTGCAGGTATTGGCCGACGGTAAGGACCTGGACATCGTGCGCGGCAAGGTCCCGGAAGACCTCCAGCAGCTCCTCTTTCGTTTCGCCGAGGCCGACCATGACGCCGCTCTTGGTGATGGTGCCGGGATCGATCTTCGCCGCTTCCCGCAGCAGTTCCAGTGAGCGCTCGTAGACGGCCTGGGGCCGGACCGTGCGGTAGAGCCGGGGGACCGTCTCGGTGTTGTGGTTCAGGATTTCGGGCTCGGCGGCGAGCACGGTAGCGAGCGCGTCCCAATCGCCTTTGAAGTCCGGGATCAGCACTTCGAAGGTCGTTCCGGGCGAGAGCCGGCGGGCCCAGCGGATGGTTTCCGCGAAGATGCCGGCGCCGCCGTCGGGGAGTTCGTCGCGGTTCACGCTGGTGATGACGGCATGCTTGAGGCCCATGCGCTGAATGGCGAGCGCGACGCGGCGCGGTTCTTCGGTGTCGAGGGTATATGGCCGTCCGGTCTTCACCGCGCAGAAGCCGCACGACCGGGTGCAGGTATCGCCAAGGATCATGAAGGTGGCAGTACCGCGGCTCCAGCAGTCACCGATGTTCGGGCAGCGCGCTTCTTCGCAGACGGTGTGGAGCGACTGCTCGCGCATCAACTCCTGCAGCTCGTAATACGGGCCACTGGTGGGAAAGCGGACTTTGAGCCATGGCGGGCGTTCGGGGTGCCGGATTGCCATGCAACCAGCGTACTACGCCCGGGAACCTCTCGCGGGACGATCCGCATGGGAAATGGAGGTGGTATAGGGGTTCGCCTCTATGTGAGCGATAGCCAAAGCGTTCGACGATGACTGCGCACCCGGAGCCGCAGACGGGTAGTACGTGGAGGGGAAGCCACAAGAAATGCGACTACGGTTGAGAGAGAAACTCCTGGCGGGATTCGGTGCGGTGATCGTCCTGCTGGGCATCGTCGCGGTCCTCGGAGTGTTGCAGCTGCAAAGCGCTGCGTCGCGAACCCAGGATATGTACCGCGAGAACGTCCTGGGCGTTGAGTATGCGCTGCTTACGAACACCAACATGATCGCCAGCGCGCGGGAAGAGAAGCGTGCGTTCCTTACGGGGGATGAAGCGCAGCGGGCTTCGCTGATTCAGCAGTCCCGCGACCGCATGCGGGCCGCCGAGCAGGCCATGCTCGATTACCACATCACCTATGCCACCGCCGAAGACGAAGCCCAGTGGGTAGCAATCGAAGACACGGTAAAGTCCGTTATTGCCGAACGCGAGAAGGTGCTCACCCTTCTGGAGAGCGGCGATGAAGCTGGAGCGCTCCTTGCCGCGAGTGCCATGACCGATTCGATCAACGCGATGAACGCGGCACTCGATGAATCGGCAGCCTTTAACGCGCAGATCGCGAGCGATTCGAAGGACGCGGCGAGCTCGTCGGCATCGTCTTCCACCACAATGCTCGTCGCGATTTCTGTCGTCGCTGCACTGATGGGCTTCGGCATTGCCTTCTGGCTGGCGCGATCAATCGCCGGTGCAGCGAACCAGGCGACCCATGCCGCGGGCTCGATCGCCCGGGGCAATGTGACCGTCAGCATGAACGTCCGCTCCAAGGACGAGATGGGCGACCTTGCCCGCTCGTTCACGGAGATGACGCAGTACCTGAACGAGATGGTGGCCGCCAGCGAAGCCGTAGCTAACGGCGACCTGACGGCGACCGTGACGCCGCGCGGCGAGGACGATGCGCTCGGCAACGCCCTCTCGCGCATGATTGCGAACCTGCGCTCGCTCATCGGGCAGGTAAAGCAGAACGCTGAGAACATCCTCTCGGCGTCGGAGCAGCTCGGTGAATCGAGCGATCAGATGGCAGCCGCGACCGGTCAGATCGCCACGGCGATCAACGAGGTGACGCGTTCGACCGTGTCGCTCAGCGCGCTTTCGCAGGATTCCGCGCGCGAAATCGAGCGGGTGGCGAGCGGGGCCCAGCAGATGGCCGCCGGTTCGGCGACGTCGGCTGATTCGGCGGCGCAATCCCGCGCTGAAGCTGCCCAGATGGGCGAAAGGATCATGGCGGTGGCCATGGCCTCTGAAGAAGTTGCGAGTGCGGCTGAGGATTCACGAAGCGCCGCCAAGCAGGGCGAGCAAGCGGTCGGTCAGGCCGTTTCCTCGATGCGCTCGATCGCCGAGGCGGTGCAGCGTGCCTCCCGGACCGTCGACCAGCTGGGCGAATACGGCCAGCAGATCGGCAACATCGTCCAGACCATCGACGAGATCGCCGCGCAGACGAACCTCCTGGCACTGAATGCCGCGATTGAAGCGGCGCGGGCCGGCGAGCAGGGCCGCGGCTTCGCCGTGGTGGCCGAGAACGTCCGCAACCTGGCCGAACGCTCGAGCGAATCGACCAAGGAGATCGCCGATCTCATCGCGAAGGTTCAGTCGGGCACGCAGGAAGCAGTCCAGGCGATGGCGGCCGGCGTCCGGGATGTCGAGGCGGGCCAACGCATCACGGAAGATGCCGGCGAATCCCTTCGCAGCATCATCACGACCGTCGAACTTTCGGCGGCGCGGATGAAGGAGATCGCGGGGGACGTCCAGGACCTTTCGTCCGGGGCGCAGCGCATCGTGTCTTCGGCCGAAGCGATTGCCGACCTTGCGAGGGATTCCGCTTCAGGCGCGGGCGAAATGGCGAACGGCACCAGCCGCGTGACGGACGCCATCATGCAGGTTTCCGCCACCAGCGAAGAGACGAGCGCTTCTGCCGAGGAAGTCTCGGCCAGCACCGAGGAACTCTCCGCGCAGGCGGAGGAACTCGCGGCAACAGCCAGCCAGATGCGGGACCTCGCGCAGGGTCTGCAGGCGGCTTCGGCTCAGTTCAAGCTCGCGTAACCGCGGGAGCCAGGTTCGAACCACCAAACGGGCAGGCCAGCGATGGCCTGCCCGTTTCGCTTACGGTGACGTGTACGCGATGCGTTCGACGACCGAGAGCCGTTCATCGAGCCCGGCACGGAATTCGCGGTATTCGCTTACGTTTCGGGAGCGTACCGCGTCGCGGCCGAAACGGGTCCATTCGAGCAGTTCGTCGAGCGCGATGTGGAGCGACGCCGTCCAGCCGTCGAATCGAGCGATAGGGGATTCCAACTGGCGCAACGAGCTTGCGGAACAGATCAGGTTGTCGGCGAAGGCTGCCATGTCCGGCCGGAAGGCATCGCGGCGGTAAAACGTGTCATCGGGGTATTCCTCGGCGAACGCGTCGCGGGCCCGAAGCAGTTCGGTCGTGGAATTCCGGATGTGCATGAGGAACGCAGCAGGCGACGTGACGCCGACCACCGACCGCGATGTCGCGATGGGCTCGGGGGTGGCGCAGACAGGTTCCGGTGGAAACGACGAATCCGGTGTGCCGCAGGCCGGCGCGCTCGCCAGGAGCACGAGACCGGCCAGGGTGACGCCGGCTCGCCTCACTGGAGATGCTCTAGAAGCCAGTGGGCCGCAGTGCGGACCGCCTGGCCACGGTGGCTCATCTCGTCCTTCTCGGAATCGCTGATCTGGGCCTGGGTCCGCACTCCATCCACCAGGAAGACCGGGTCGTATCCGAACCCTCCCTCACCGGTCGGTTCGGTTGCGATAGCGCCCTCCTGGACGCCCTCGAACGTTACCGGCTGACGTCCGGCCTTCGAGGGCCAGGCGAGGGCGACCACTGCTCGATAGCGGGCGGTTCGGCCGGAGGCCGGCATCCCTTGGAGCTCGCGGAGGAGCAAGGCCGTCCGGCCGGCGTCATCCAGACCGGGGCCACCGTACCGCGCCGAGAACATCCCGGGTCCGCCCTCCAGCGCGTCGACCTCGATCCCTGAATCATCGGCGAGGGCGATGCAGTCGCCCGCATCGGCAAATGCCCGGGCTTTGAGGATGGCGTTGTCTTCGTACGAAGTCCCGGTCTCCTCCACATCGAGCGTGAAGCCAGCCTCCGCGGGAGTTCGGACATCAAAGCCGAACGGTTGGAGCAGGCGGCGGAACTCGCGGACTTTGCCCGGGTTGTTGGTCGCCAGGAGGATTTCGGGGAGGCTGGGCTCAGTCACCGTGCCAGTTTCCCGGAGAGGGGACGCGGCAGGCAACGCGCTTTTCGTTTGGGCGGCTTGTGCTAGAGTTCGCGCCCAAACTCTTTCGCGTGGAGCAAACAAATGCGGGCAA
>CALFYR010000572.1 GCA_937954195.1 uncultured Dehalococcoidia bacterium | reverse complement strand
CGGGCTACGGCTTCGAGTTGGTCTGGGGTCGCTTGTTCCCACGCTTCGAGATGGGGGCGGCGCTCGCCGGTGGGTTTCAGGTACCTGGTCCACTGCTCGACAACCCAGGGGTCGAGCGATGCTGCCACGGCGGGCTTGCGGGTTGCGAGCATGTATTCGGCCATGCGCGGCAGGAACTGCTTGCGATAGCGCGCCTGTTCAGCGCCGATGATGGCGTCGATTTCTTTCTGCTTGTCATCGAGGCGTTTCTTGTGGGCGTTCCACGCGGCTGCGGTGCTGGCGTCGACGAGCGGGGCGAAGTAGAGTTGCGAAACCGTGCCTTCGAGTTTGCTGAGCTGTTTGGTGCTGGCGAAGATGGAGGCGAGCGAGTAGTAGTCTTTGGTGGAGATGGGATCGAATTTGTGGTCGTGGCAGCGGGCGCAGGCGATGGTGAGGCCGAGGAAGGCTTTGCCGGCGACTTCGATCTGCTCGTCGACAATGTCGTAGAACATTTTCACCTTGTCCTGTTCGGCGATGAGTTTGGGGCCGAGGGCAAGGAATCCGGTGGCGACGATGCCGCGTGTGTTGACGCCGCCATCGGGGGCGGGCAGCAGGTCGCCGGCGATTTGCTCGCGGATGAACTGATCGTAGGGTGTGTCGCGGTTGAAGGAATCGATGACGTAATCGCGATAGCGCCATGCGTGGGGATAGCGGTGATCTTCGTCGGCTCCGGTGGAATCGGCGTAGCGGGCGACGTCCATCCAGTGGCGGCCCCAATGTTCACCGTAGCGCGGGGAGGCGAGGAGTTGGTCGATGTCGAGGGTGGCGCTGGAGGGAGGGAGTCCGGTGAGATCGAAGGCGAGGCGGCGGCGCAGGGTGTGTTCGTCAGCGGGCGGGGCGGGTTGCAGCCCTTTCGATTCGAGTTTGGCAAGGATGAAGCGATCGATCTCATTGCGGACCCAAGCGGTGTTCTTCACATCGGGGACCGCAGGTTTGCGGAGCGGTTGGAAGGACCAGTGCTGCACGCCGGACTTGGATGCAGCGGGTTGCGGCCAGGGAGCACCGGCATCGACCCATTTGGCGACGGAGGCAATTTCAGGATCCTTCAACTTGCCTGCCGGGGGCATCTTTGTTTTGCCGTCGTAGCGCAAAGCGGCGAGTATTTGGGCGGCGTGGTTTCTGGCCGCGGGCAACGTGAGGTCGAGCGCGGCCATGGGCGATTTGCCGGAATGGCAGGAAATACATTTCGCTGCGAACAGTGGCCGGATGCTGGTTTCGAAGAGATCGAGGCCGTTTTGTGCGCAGAGGGGCACGGTGAACAGTCCTGCGAGAATGTATCGCCGTGTCCGCATTGGCCTATTTCTTAATGCTGGTCATGTACGCCATGATTTTCAGGATGTCGTCCTGGGTGACCCGGTTGCCGAAGGACTGCATGGCTCCGGTTGCGCCGGCGTAAATGACTTCGAAGGTGCCGATATCATTGGCGACGCGCGGGTAGGTGTAAGCATTGTCGACGATATTGGAGCCGATGCGGCCGGTGCCGTCTTCGAGGTGGCACCCGGCGCACCACTGCATGTAGACGCGCTTGCCGTCGGTGATGGCTTGTGCGTTGCCGCGATAGGGGTTCTTGCCGGTCTTCTGGAATTGCTGCACCTGCGGGGTGATGGTTTCGTTGGGGTGCATGTTGAGCGCGACGGGACGGTTGTCGAGCGGGTGGAGGAACTGCGGGGCTCCGGTGGATGTGGTGCTGCTGACTTGCGGGGCGGACTGCACGGTGCGGGCGGTTTCCTGACCGGGCTTGACTTCGCTGGCAGGGACGATCTTCCACAGCGCGCCGGGAGGGTTGCCGAGCGGACCGCGATCCGAGGTGTAGAAGCAGTAGCAATTCACGGCATAGACGTAGCCGTCTTCGCCATTGCCGCCCGCTGTGAATTGGAGCGCGGTGTGGGCGAGTTCCTGGAGTTGCCATTTGCGGCCATCCCAGCCCATGCCGAAGACGCGGCCGGAGCACCAATCGCCGACGAGATAGACGCCCTTCATGCCGCCGTAGTTGGCGACGCCAAGGCCTTCGATGGAGCAGCCCCACCCGTCTTTGATGGGCTTTGCGCCGGGGTATGGGACTTCATGCGGATACTCACCTGCGGGGAGGACGCCGACGGT
>CALFYR010000571.1 GCA_937954195.1 uncultured Dehalococcoidia bacterium | reverse complement strand
GACGAACTCGCCGAATACTCGATCCAGCGCGCGTAGTTCCGCGTCCGCTCCAGGTTCCGGATGTACCACCCGAACGCGCCCGGCGAAGCGAGGATCCAGTGCGCCGCCGCCGAAATGAACACGAACGCCGCAATGCCCCACGCCACCCGCAGGTCGAACAGGTCCCGCAGCTCCGGCGGAGCATCCCCGGGCGGCCCCTCCATGAACGTCGCGGTCACCGGCAGCGAAAAATCGTTCGCCAGCGCCAGGATCACCACGCCCTGCGCCGCATGCACCGCCCCCATCACCAGGTTGTAAAGCCGCAACCGCCGTGCCTGTCGTTCGTCCATAGGTAAAGCGTCCCACGAAAGGAACGCCCCTGGGAACCCGAACGATCACCGGCAACATTGCAGAAGTCTCTAATCCGCCCCCACATGCACATGGAAGTGCTTCGAGTCCTGGTACGCCCCAAGGTTCGTCACCACGTGCGCCCCGCCGTATTCCGCAACGAACATCGCCGCCACCGCTTTCACGATCTCGAACACGCTCGCCAGCGTGCCCGCGTCCACCGCCAACAGCGAATCGATGTGCGTCTTCGTCGTCACCACCGCGTGATGCGCGTAGTGCGGCTGCGTATGCCAGTACGCCACCACCGACTCATCCTCGAAGATCCGCTCCACCTCCGTCCGCCCCGAAAGCAGCTCCTCGCAGTACCAGTCGCTCACGCGATGGCGTTCGCGATCTCCGCCTCGTCCAGGTCCGGGCCCACCACCGCGCAGTGCAGCAGCTCCCGCTTCAGGATTCGCTTCGCCACTCGGGCCACGTCGTCAGCCGTGATCGCCTCAATCTGCCGCACCACATCGTCGATCGACTCGATCTCGCCCTTCGTGATCAGCTGCTCGCCGTGCCGCTGTCCCAGCGAGAACGCCGTCTCCAGCGAAAGCCGGAACCGCCCGATGTTGTGGTCCTTCGCCTTCCGAAGTTCCTCCGCCGGCACCGTCTGCGAAACCAGCTTCTCCGCCTCGTCCATGCACACCGAAATCGTCTCGGCCAGCTTGTCCCGGTTCACTCCCGCGCTAATCGTGAACACCCCGGCATCCGCCAGGTACCCGTACCCGGAGCTCACCGAGTACGCCAGCCCACGCCGCTCGCGCACCTCCCGGAACAGCCGCGACGACATCCCCGCCCCCAGCACGTCGTTCATGATCCGGATGGCGAACCGGTCCGGGTCGTCCCGCCCGAAGATCGGCAGTCCCAGGTACATCGTGCACTGGTCGATCGTCCGCGAATCCACCACCACCCGCGGCCCCGTGATGCTCGGGTCATACGGCGTTATCGGCGGCAACATCCCCGGGGCCATCCCCTCGAACATCGGCTTGCTCAGGCTCACCACCTGGTCGTGGCTCACGTTCCCTGAGACCGAAACCACGATGTTCGAGGGCAGGTACCACTCGCTGATGTGCCCCACAAAGTCCGGCCGCGACCACGTCGCCACAATCTCCACCGAGCCACCCACGTCCCAGCCCGGCGGCTGCTCCCCGTAAACGGCCTGCCCGATGAGTCGCCCCGCCCAGGCCCCCGGGTTGTCGTGATTGCGCTTCAGCTCCTGCTGCACCACCGGCGCCTCACGCTCGATCTCTTCCTGCTCCAGCTTCGAATTCAGCAGCATGTCCGCCGCCACATCCATCGCCGTATCGAACTTGTCGAACGGCACGATGTTCCAGTAGCAGGTGAACTCCTTGTTCGTGTACGCGTTCAACGTCCCGCCCGCGCCTTCGATCGCCTCCGCAATCGTAATCGCGTCCGGCCGCTTCTCTGTCCCCTTGAAGACCATGTGCTCGAGGAAGTGCGTGATCCCGTTCAGGCGCGCCGGCTCCGAACGCGAACCAACCCCTACGAAAATGTTCACCGAGACCGCCTGCGTCGCAGGCATCGGCGTCGTGACGATCCGCAGTCCGTTCTCGAGCGTGGTGACTTCCCAGTTGGTCAAAGCGCCCTCCGGCGGCGGTGGTAGGTTGCGCATTCTACGGATGGAATCCCAGCAGGAAAGCAC
>CALFYR010000570.1 GCA_937954195.1 uncultured Dehalococcoidia bacterium | reverse complement strand
CACAAACCGCAGAGGGGAACCGCGCACGCAGTAAGCGGATCGTCGAAAACCCAGCCAGCCCCGCGTCAGCCACCACCAACCCGCCCCGGCAGCACCAACCAATCAGCCCCGCGCGCCCCGGGCAACCAACCACCCCACCACACCTCCACCACCCATCCGTTCGCCGACAGCCTCCCCAACCCCCTATACTTACCCCACCCCTGAACCGCTCCCCGAGGCAATCCGCGAGCGGCACGGCAAAGGAGGCCACCCCTCATGAAGAAGTTCCTGGGCATCTTCGCCCTCATCGGCGCCGTCGTTGGCGCGCTCATGTTCTGGCGCCGCAACCAGGACGACGACGAATTCCTCGACGAAGAACTCGAATAATTCCTCCACCCCGCCACGCCCATGGGGAACCGCGCACGCAGTAAGCGGAGCGCGCCCCTATCCCGATCGCCCGCGATTACCCGGGCCGTCGTCCCACCGACAATCGAAAACCGACGATCACATTGCCAACCGAAGTCCTCGTCATCCGCCACGCTGAAACCTTCGGCAACGTCGAGGGCCGCTTCTGCGGCCACTCCGAAACCGAGCTCACGCCCCTTGGCATCCTCCAGGCCAAAGCACTCGGCGAACGCCTCCGCGGCCAGCAATTCGACCACGCCTACTCCTCCGACCTCTTCCGCGCCCTCCACACCGCCCGTCTCGCGCTCGAACACCACCACCAGCCCATCGAGCCCCTCCTCGATCCGCGCCTCCGCGAGATGTACTACGGCGATTGGGAATCCCTGCCCTACACCGAACTGAGCAAAACGCAGGCCGAAGCCCTTCGCGCCTGGTTCACCGGCAAGAGCTTCTCCCCGCCCGGCGGCGAATCCCTCCAGGACGTCCGCGACCGCACCGCCGAAGCCATCCGCGAACTCGTCTCGAAACACACCGGCGAACGCCTCCTCATCGCCTCCCACGGCCAGGCCATCGGCGCCATGGTCGCCGAACTCCTCCAGGTCCCCCTCGAATCCACCTGGTCCTTCGGCCTCGCCAACACCTCCATCACCAAGCTCAGCTTCAGCCGCTCCGGCCGCGTAACTCTCGTCGGCTTCAACGACCACGCCCACATCGAAGGTCTGGCCGCCGAATAACGTAGTCGCGGCCCTCCGTGGCCGCTGGCGTCTAAGCCAACGGAGCGCCCACGTCAGCCGAAAACAAATCGTGAATCGTGAATAACCTACGGCGCGACCACCGCTTCGCTCGCCCACAAATACAAACACGCCACGCTCGCGTGCGGCCGCCACACCTCCCCAATCCGCAACACCTCGTCCGCCTTCGGCATCGCCTCCAGCCCATACCGCCGCATGATCGCCCGGTTGATGCCAACATCGTTCACCGGCAGCACATCTGGCCGCCGCAGATGCATCATCAGGAACATCTCCGCCGTCCACCGCCCCACACCCCGCACCCGCGTCAGGTGCGCGATGATCTCCTCGTCCGGCCAGTGCTCGAACTGCTCGCTGCCCAGCTCCCCGCTTGCGAAGTGCATCGCCAGGTCCCGTATCGAAGCCGCTTTCTGCCGCGAAAGCCCGCCCGCCCGCAGCTGATCATCGTCCAGCGCCGCCACCTGCTCCGGCGCGGGAAACACGTCCCCCTCCATCCCAAACAACCCCTGGAACTTCCGATAGATCGCGCTCGCGGAGGCCCCGCTCAGCTGCTGAAAGATGATCGCCCGCGACAGCGATTGGAACGGGTTCAAACCCCGCTCCCTCAACCCCACCTCCCCGCACAGCTCGATGACACCCGCCATCACCGGGTCCACGGCGCGCAAGTGCGCGACGCCGGCCGCCATATCGATTTCGTCCACGCGCGTAGTAACGCACAGATCCGGCGAAGGTAACGCTACGCCGCGGTCCAAATTCGCTCGTCGTGCGAGACGTGGACACGGACGAGTGCGGCGACGAGCCGCGCGATGCCGGGGTGGCGCGCGGCGAGGGAGCCATCCGCAAGCGCTGTTTCGAACTCCGCCATCGTTTCGAAGGCTTGCGTGGCCAGCAACTCCACTCCGCCATCGATGAGCCGGTACATGATGCCCGGGTCCTCGACGAATGCGGGAATGGTGTACTTCGGGGTGTTGGCTGCCTCGCGCTCCGCTGCCTGCACCCACACCGGTACGCCGGGGAACGCCGCGTTCCCGCCGCAATGGTCGAAGTGCAGGTGGCTGCAGACGATGGCTCGCACCTCCTCCTTCTCCAATCCCACAGCCCGCAAGGCTTCGTCGAGGTCGTAGCGGGTGCAGCGTCGGCCAAGCCGGATCACCGGAATGACTT
>CALFYR010000569.1 GCA_937954195.1 uncultured Dehalococcoidia bacterium | reverse complement strand
GAGAGACAGGGAGTCGGCGCCTGACCGTTTGACCGCACACCGGCGGGCGGTACGCTTCCGCGACGTATCGAGCGGGAGGTCGGCGCGCGCACATGGCTGCCTCGAACGAAACCGCGCACCCGCGGCTACTCAACCTCGTGCTCGCCCAGGGCATTTCAGCAGCGGGCGACATGTTGCTGATCACGGCGGCATCCATCGCCGTCTTCGAAAAGACGGATTCGGCCACGGCAGTCAGCCTTCTTCTTGGCGTGGCGGCGCTCCCCACGGTCATCCTTGGCCCCCTTGCGGGCACCTTCGCCGACTGGTTTTCGCGCCGCCGCATGATGATTCTCGCGGACGTTGCCAGCGCAGCCGCGTGCGGCATCGCGCTCGTCGTCTCGTTGCTCATGAGAGTGGAAGCAGCAGCCTTCCTGTCGGTGGCAATCGTCGCAGCGCTTTCGAGCTTCTATCGCCCGGCCGCGCAGGCCCTGCTACCCACGCTCGCCGGCTCGAAGCAACTGGAACGCGCGAACTCGGGCGTTCGACTCGCCACGAGCCTGGCGAACATCGCTGGCCCGGCGACGGCCGGTCTGCTCGTAGGGACGCTGGGCTTCGAAATGCTCCTGGTGGTGGACGCGGTCACGTTCATCGCGTCGGCTCTCCTCGTCGCCAGCATTACCGGCGTGCCGCCTGCGCCGTCGGTGACCCGAAAGTCGGCGTTTCGGGACTCGCTCGAAGGTTTTCACTACGCTCGCCGGAATCCTCGCCTTCGTATCATCATCGGCGCAATTGGCGTCACGCTTCTCGTCGGGACAATCGTGAACGCCGGCACACTTGCGCTCGTCTCCCGCGTCTTTGAGCTCCCGGAATCGCGATACGGCCTGCTCTTGGCCATCGAAGGCGCGGGCGCAATGGCCCTCGCAATCGTGTTCTTGTACCTCGGTCCCCGGATCAGGTTGCTGCCCACGGGAGCAGCTGCACTCATCGCTGTGGGCGCATCGACGCTGTTGCTGGGCGCCTCGCCGAACATTCGCTGGGCCGCCGCGGCCATCACCGCCCAGGGCATGGCGGTGGTTGCGCTGCAGGTCGCGTTCGCGAGCTACCTTCAGCAGCAGGCGGCCGATGCGTTTCGAGGTCGCGTTATGGCGCTGACTGGCATGGTCGCCTCCCTCGCAAGCCTTCTCGGGTTCGGGATTGCCGGAGTCATGGTCGATACCCTGGGGGTCCGGGAATCGTTCACCTTCGCCGGGCTCGTCATCTGTTCGGCCGCTGTCCCGGTCGTCGCGCTGGCCTGGCGCGCGGCTCGCGAAGCCACGACCTGACACCGGGCTTTCCGTCCGGTAAATTCCTCGAACCACGTCCACGGAGGCGCATTTGGACGCTCTCGAAGGGCTAACAGTCCTCGATTTCTCGAGTCATATCGCAGGCCCCTACACCACCAAGCTTCTCGGCGATCTCGGGGCACGCGTGATCAAGGTGGAACGCCCGGGTGGCGACCCCGCCCGCTCCCTTCCTCCGTTCCTCGCCGACGAACTCGGTGCCGACCGGAGCGCCATGTACCAGTACCTCAACACGAATAAAGAGTCCGTCGTGCTCAACCTGAAGGCGCCGGAGTCCCGCGGCATCGTGCGCGGCCTCATGCAGAACGCGGACCTTGTCGTGACTGCCAGCCCACCCAACGTTGAGAGAGACCTCGGGATCGATTACGACACCCTCCGCTCGTACCGTGACATCCCCGTCGTCGCCATCACCAACTTCGGGCACGAAGGCCCGTACCGGGACTACAAGCTGAGCGATACCGTGCTCTATGCAATGGGCGCCGAGATGTACAGCCACGGACTGGCAGAACGAGAGCCGCTGAAGCTCGGCGGAACCGCCGCGACTCTGCAGTGCGGTGCAATGGCTGCCGTCGGTGCAATGGGCGCCGTCACGGCCTACGAGGTACACGGGATCGGACAACTGGTCGATGTCCCATGTTTCACTGTCCAGGTCAGCAACATTGACCGGCGGAGTTCGAGCATCCTGGCCTACCGGTTCTGTGGCCGGGTGCAAGAGCGCACGCCCGGCATCACCGCGGGCATCGCCGGCGGGGTCTACCCCACAGC
>CALFYR010000568.1 GCA_937954195.1 uncultured Dehalococcoidia bacterium | reverse complement strand
GGGTCGCGGGGTTGGGGTGGGGTCTGCGTCAGCGCGCGAAATACCCGGCGCGAAGGCGCGGAAGGTGAGAGCGGGTTCTTCATCGGCTGCGGTGGCAACGACCATCGTTCCGGCCAGTGCCGCCAGGATTACGGGGATGGCCAGCCACCTCATGAAAGCTCACCCCTCCAGAACGATTCGAGCTCATCGGCGAGACGGTCCGGGGCCACGAGCGGCACGTTGTGGGGTACCCCATCGAATTCGACGTAGCGCACGCCGGGATTTTCCCGCTTCATCTTCTCGTAGATCGCGGGGGAAACCTCGTTCGAACGTCCGCCGCGCACGTAGAGCGCCCGCACGCCCATTGACCGCCAGTCGCTCCAGAAGTTGCGGGTACGGTGGGTGTGGACGATTTCGACCATCGCCTCAGGAGAGCCACGCCAGACGAGACTGCGGCCGTCAGGCTGTTTCAACCGGGCGCGGAAGACCGCGCGATCCGTGGCGGTTGGCTCCCGGCGGGGAAACGCGAAGGCGAAGGCATCGTCCTCGGTGGGAAAGCTGGCGGGCATTCGCTCGATCGCGTGGCTGGTTTCCTGGATGTTCTGGCGTGAAGCTTCCACGCCGATGTCCACGACCGCGACGCTCTTGAGCAGCCTGGGAGTTCGGGCGGCCATCAGGATTGCCACCCGCGCTCCCATCGAGTGACCAACCAGGTGCACTGGCCCGCCCAGAGCGGCGATGACCTGGCGGGTATCGGCGACGAACCGTCCCGCATGGTACGGACCGCCATGGGGACTGTCGCCATGGCCTCGCTGGTCGATAGCGACATAATGCCGATCGGGCGAGAGCAGGTTGACCACTGGGCCCCAGACCTCCGCGACAGCGGTGAGCCCGTGGAGGAACAGGACCGTTTCGCCACGAGGGTCTCCCCAGGTCAATGCGCGGAAGCGACCCGCCGGGGTTTCGATGAAGGAATCCGCGGGGCCGCTCATTCTTCGCCGAGGTATGCGCGCCGGACCGAATCATCTCGGCTGAGTTCGGCGCCGGTCCCCTGGAGGGCGATGACACCCGATTCGATAACGTAGGCGCGGTCTGCGATTTCAAGAGCCATGAGCGCATTCTGCTCGACCAGCAGTACGGTTGCACCCTGCTCCCGGATGCTCTTGATCGTCTCGAAGATGGTATCGACGAGGATGGGTGAGAGGCCCATCGACGGCTCGTCGAGGAGAAGGAGCGTCGGGCGGGCCATTAGCGCCCGGCCCATGGCGAGCATCTGCTGTTCGCCACCCGAGAGCGTCCCGCCCGCTTGCGATTCCCGTTCCTTCAGCCGCGGAAAGAGCGCGAATACACGGTCGAGGTCCTCCTGCAGGCCGCCGTCCGAACGTTGATATGCGCCCATGAGCAGGTTTTCGTAGACGGAAAGCGTGTGAAATACGCCTCGGCCCTCCGGGACGTGAGACA
>CALFYR010000567.1 GCA_937954195.1 uncultured Dehalococcoidia bacterium | reverse complement strand
TAGAGCATGAGGTCGAGGCTCGAAGTGTCGTAGTTGGCGAGGCCCGGGAAGTTCACCAGGAAATTGATCATCGTCGGGACGAGGATGGTCTTGGTGACCTTTTCCTTCTCGATGACTTCGAGTGTCGCCTGTGGGCTGAATGCCGGGATAAAGGTGTGGGCGCCGCCGACCATGGTGAGGGCGTAGCAGGCCCAGGCGTCGGCGAGGTGGAACATGGGAGCGACGTGCAGCCATGTGTCCTTCTCGTTGAAGCCAAAGGTGACGACGGCGTGCATGGCGTTCGAGACGATGGCCCGCTGGCTGAGCATGACGCCCTTCGGCAGGCCAGTGGTGCCGCCGGTGTAGCAGAGGTTCAGCATGTCGTCTTCGGACCAGTCACGGGCGACCTTCGGGAGCGGTGCGTTGTTGGCGATCAGGTCTTCGTACTGGACCGCGCCTTCGAGTTCGGCGTTCAGGATGATGACGTGCTTCACACCGGGCGTCTTCGCTTTGAACTGCTCGTAGAGCGGGATGTATTCAGGGCCGAGGATGAGGGCCTTGATTTCGCCATCGTTCAGGATGAACTCCAGCTCGTGCGCGGCGAGGCGGATGTTCAGCGGTGCGAGCGGCATGCCCGCGACACTGCAGACGAAGTAGGTCTCCCAGTAGCGGTGCGAGTTGTTCGCGAGGATGGCGATGTGGTCGCCGGCCTTCAGGCCGAGGCCCTGGAGGCCGGCGGCGAGGCGGTGAACGCGGTCGCTCGCCTGGGCATAGGTGTAGCGCGTATCGCCGTCCATGAGCGCGGTCTTGTTCGGCCAGAGCTTAACGGCGTGGCTGAGGACGTCGTGGAGAAGCATTCGGGAGGGCCTCCGAGGAAGGGAATCGGGTAACGGGCGGGATTTTACGCGAATGGCCGTTCAGTTGCCCGGCTCAGGCGCTCGATACGAGACGGTGAAGGACGCTGGAGCCCCGGGGTGGACGCGGAGCCAGCAGCCTGTGGTAGGGTTTCGCATGGCAAATCGACGTGGCTACGACATCGATTGTGCCGAGTTCCCTGTGTTCCCGGTACAAAGTCCAAGTTCCTTGCTGGTCTCCATCATGATGATGGCGCTGGCCCTCACTCTCATGGCAGCGTGTGGATCGGACGGTTCCGGCGATGGTGGAGACACCACGCCAGCAGCTGACCCAACCCAACCCCCCGCGACCGATGCGACGCAGGCGTCCGGTGATCCTACCCAGGCTCCGGAACCTGGCGGTTCGAGCGAAGGGCTCCTGGAAGCCCTGCTCGAGGCGAGCCGGGTCGAGGCCGCGCAGGAGGACACGTCAGACCTGTATCGGGTGTTCCTTGGGGACATCTTCCCCTGCATGGCGGAAGGGTACGTAGAGCTCTTCGGGAGTTCGATTGAGAGCCCCTTCGACGCTGAGACGGTGCTGGCGAACGCCGCCAAGGGCGAGCGTCTTTCGGTGAGCATGGTCGCGAGCGATTCGCAGGGCCCCGAGAAGCACCTCATGGCGCTCGACGCCGAAGTGGAGTGTTTCGGCGGCATTCGGGAGACGAACGAGTGGGACTGGGCCTTCGAGGCCTCGGATAGCCGGTCGGGGAGCGCTGC
>CALFYR010000566.1 GCA_937954195.1 uncultured Dehalococcoidia bacterium | reverse complement strand
CGTTTCGTCCCAGCCGGGGCTCATCTTCCGCCCCTCACTCGCGATCTGCTCCACGGAAAGTTGCGAGTAGTCCATCGCGGGGCCCCGCCGGCCCGCCGGTGGTTCGGCCCACCAGGGCGGGTCTTCCAGGATTGCGCAGCGGAAGCGCGCCGGGTTGGTTGCGGCCGCCTGGGCGACGGTATTCGCCCCCATGGAATGTCCGAGCAGCGCCGGACGCTCGAGTCCCAGAGCGTTTGCCACCGCCAGCAGGTCTCCCCCACCCCCCAGGACGCCATCGGATGGCGCATCGGACTTCCCGTGGAAGCGCGCGTCATAGGCAATCAATTCGTGGTCCGGTTCGAGGGCGGCGGCCACTCGCTCCCAGCACGGTCCGCTGTCCGTGGCCCCATGCGCGAGCAGGATCTGCGGGCCCGACCCACGCCGGTACACCCGTAGCCGGACCCCTCCATCAATGGTCACGTCGCTTTCGTTCCAGGGCATGCGCTTCCTCCCGGCCAGGGCTCACGGGATTCTACGCACATCGGGCGCGCGGCCGAACTAGCTCATGAAAACGGTCACGTAGACCCACATTCGCCCATCGAGGACCGCGACAACCCCAATCTTTGTGAAACGGGGTTCGAGGATATTCGCACGGTGGCCGGGGCTGGCCATCAGGCCTTCGAATGCCGCCGCCACGGTCTTTGATTCGAGGTAGTTGTTTCGGGCCAGGTTCTCGCCGGCTAGTGCGTAGTTCACGCCCCGCGCCGCCAGTTCGGAGAACGCGCTGCCTCCATCCGGTCCGTAGTGCGCGAAGTAGTCATTCTTCACCAGGTCCTGCGCCCGGCTGAGCGCCACGGCGACCAGCGTTTCATCGACGATGAGCGTCGGGAGGCCCTCGGCGGCACGAGCCGCGTTAATCGAATCGAGAAGGCCCTGTGCCTTCGCCGGCAGGCTTTCAACGACCACTGCGCGATGGACTTCCGGCAGGCTCGCGACCGTTGAGACGGGCGCCGGTTCCATTTCCCGCGTGACCTCGGGAGTGGGCGTGGGCGTAGCCACTTCCTCGGCGACCGTCGTGACCACGGGCTCTTCGGATGGAGTGGGCTCGAGATCGGCCGAGGAAGGCGTTGCCGCCGGACCATCCGCGATGGTGGACGGCGGGGGTGTCACTTGGGTGACAAACGGGAAATCAGGCGCTTCGGCCGCGGCGGACTCGGGCGCATCTGCCGAAATACTCGGTGCAGGCTCTTCGACTTCCGCTGCTTTCCCGGATACCTGCGAAAGCAGCAGCCCGGCGGCCGAGCACATAGCTCCGGCTGCCAGGAAAAGTGCGAGGGGCTTTGGATGCCACATACCTGTTAGGTCGGCAGCTCATGCCGGTCTAAACATTGGGGGCGGCACCGATGGGGAGTGATTGAATCATGCAGAACGGGAACAGCGGTCACACGCCGGGCCTGCCGCCACTCGTCGGCACCACCGTGGCGGTTATCTCACAAGGACTCACGCGCTCATACGACCGCGCGCGAGGCCTTGAGGAATTCGGCTACCGCGTCCTCTCCTGCGGCGAACCCAACACGCTCTCCGAATGCCTCGGCGCGAACGAGCCAGACGCCGTGATCATCGACCTCGGCCGCGACGTCGGGTTCCCGGGCGATGTGGCCGCCCGCGTCCGTATGGTCACCTCCGCGCCACTTGTTGTTGTCGGGTGCGCAGGAACCTTCGCCGAGATGCTCCGCTGCTACGAAGCCGGAGCCGATGACTACTGCCGGCCCAAGTGCCAAACGGAAGAGATCGACCTGCGGCTGCGGGCCATCTTCCGGCGGATCGCGATGGAAGCCCCGGCCGCGCGGGTCAACGGCGCGCCGGGCCGCATCCGGGTCGGGAATATCGAAATCGACCCCGGGCCCCAACTCGTGCGCAAGCATGGGGAAGTCGTGCCGCTTTCGCCCACCGAGTTCCGCCTGCTCAGCACACTTGCCGAGCATGCGGGCGAAGTCATTCCCTCCAAGGCACTTATCGCGCGCGTGTGGGGGAACCAGTACGCCGGCGAGACGCACTACCTGCGGCTCTACATCCGCTACTTGCGCCAGAAGCTGGAGGACGACCCCAGCAACCCGACGTACATCGTGAACCGTTGGGGCGCGGGCTACGCCCTGGAAGAGCCGAAGCCGGCCGCCGCGCGGGCTGGCTAGACACCCCTCGCCACGCCCCGTAGATTCGCCTCCACTCACAACCGGAGGACGACTCGTGGCCGCCACCGCTCATTCCATCCTGCGCAGTTCCATGGCATCGATGCATGCCCTCCTCGACAAAGCCGTTGAAGGCATGACAGCGGACCAGCTGAACTTCCGGCCCCAGGAAGGCGGCGTCAGCGCCTTCTTCAGCCTCTGGCACTACGTCCGCACTGAAGACAACATCATCAACTGGGTGGCGCAGCAGCGGCCGACGGTGTGGCTGAACGGCGAATACAACGAGAAGTTCGGCCTGCCGCGTAACAGCCAGGGCACCGGCATGACGACGGACGAGGCGAACGCGGTCCAGATCCAGGATGTCGCCGCGTGGCATGAGTACCAGAAGGCCGTTTGGGCCGCGACCGATGCCTACCTCGCGGCCATGTCGCCGGATGAATTCGACACCCGCAAGGTCACGATTAAGCCGCTCGGCGAGATGTCCCTCTGGGATGGGATCTACGGCGTCGGCCTGAGCCACGGCTACCGCCACGTCGGCGAAATTGAGTATGTCCGTGGTGTCCAGGGCCTTGGCGGCCTGACCATCTAGAGTCGCGGTTCGTCGATGCCCATCACGATGTAGTCGTCGATGTGCTCGAACCCCATCGTTCGGTACATCGAGAACGCAGCCTCCGTCGATTGCAGGCAGGCGGCAGTGGCGCCCGTCTGCCTGCCCGCTTCCATCGCGACGGCAGTAATCGCCGCACCGTAGCCCCGCTTGCGGTGCGATGGCGCCACATAGACATTATGTATACCAACCAGGTCACCCGTGCGGATGGCCATCGAACGCGCCACCGGCTCGCCAGCGACGGTCCCCAGGTGCATCGTCACGCCCGGCATCTGCGCCGCCACCGAAAGCATGCTGAGCTGGAACGCCTGGTCGGAGTACTCTTCGGCATCCACCTGGCAGTAGAGGTCGCGGTCCTCCGGACCAACTACTTCGATCAGTTCCAACTCGGCGGGGATCTCCATGGTTGGCGGCAATGGATCGAGCAACATCACGGGCTCCCGCCACCAGAACTGGAACTTCTCGACCGTGGCGGCGGCGATCAGGGCGGAATCCTGCTTGCCGCGGAAGTCGAAGCGGACGTTGAGCCCCCTCTCGCCGAACCACGAGATGACGTCGCGGACGGCGCCGTGCGCGTCCGGCACCTGTTCGACGGGCACGGCCACATTGAACCGCGAAACACCGATGCCGGCGTTGATGCAGTGGAACGGCCCAACTTGCTCCGATTCGCCAAGCGGTCCAAGCCCACCGATGCGACTGAGCGCGTGGACATAGTTCGCGTGAATCTCGGCGGAACGGGTCATCGGCCCCATACTACGCGCTCGCGCCCCCCGCGCGCCGGGCAGCCACTTCGGCCATAATGGGTGACCTAACCGCCCCGGGAGGAACGCATGGAAGAGCCAACGAAAGCCTCGGTCGACAAGATGTGGAACTACGCGGAGAAGTTCGCCGAGAAGTCGGGGACGCACCTTCACCCGGACCGCTTTATCACCGAGGGCGTTGTGCTCGGCCTGGCATCGAACATCGACAATTACGGGCGGCCGCTCTGCCCCTGCAACTTCTACCCCTCGAAGGACGAGAACGGGAACTGGCCCGAAGGCCTTTACCTTCCACGCGAGGAGGAAGTGAAGCGGCGCGACTGGATCTGCGCCTGCGACGAGATGCAGATGTTCAAGTACTGCCACTGCCTCCTCTTCGTGACCGAAGAGGGTCTCCCCATCACCGAGTACCTTCCCGAAGACCATGAGGGCCGCGAAATCTACGGCGAAGTGAAGGACCCGACCCCGGATCAGGGGCGCGCCCTGTGGAAGGCGATGGAAAAGAAGAAGGCGGCGGAGGGCGGCGCTCCCTAGTCAGAGGTACAGCCGGAACCCCGCCGAACTATCGGCGAACCCCATGCGATCGTAGAAGCGGTGCGCCCCGGTGCGCCTCTCCGCGCTCTGGAGTTGAACTTTGTAGCAACCCGCTTCGCGTGCCAGCCGGACGCACTCATCGATGAGTTGCCGGCCGGCGCCCGTCCCGCGCATCGACTCGTCCACCACCATGTTTTCGATCTGGGCCCACGGCATGGAGTTGTGTGTCAGGTTGGGCACGACGACAAGCGTGACCGTCCCGATCACACGCCCATCCATCTCGCCGACCAACAGCGTCACGCCGTCGCGGTCGAGGATCAGCCGCAACGCCGCACTCGCCCGCGGACGGTCCGCGCCGGCGTTCCCGGGACTCAACTGCTCGTAGAGACGAAGAAGGGCATCCAGGTCGCCCTCGGATGCCCTTCGGATGTTCACTAGGAGTGCCTACGCGGCCCCGGCGGCCTCAACCGCCTTCTTCGCGGCTTCGAACAGGCCCTCCGCACGGATGAGCGGGAGGCCCGATTCCTGAACGAGCTTCTCGCCCTCAGCCAGGTTGGTCCCGATGAGCCGCATCACCACCGGCACGTCAATCTGCATCTGCTTGTGGGCCAGGATGACCCCTTCAGCAATGATGTCGACGCGGGCCATGCCTCCGAAGATGTTCACCAGGATCGCCTTCACGGAGGGGTCATCGAGAATGACTTTAAGCGCGTTCACGACGCGCTGTGGGTCGTTCACGGTGCCGATGTCGAGGAAGTTGGCGGGTTCGCCGCCGGCCAGCTTGATGGTGTCCATGGTTGCCATGGCCAGGCCGGCGCCGTTCACCACACAGCCAATGTTCCCATCGAGCTTGATGAAGTTGGCGACGCCAAGTTCCTGCGCCTTCACCTCGAGCGGGTCTTCTTCGTCCTTGTCGCGGAGCGCTTCGAGGTCCTTGTGGCGGAACAGCGCGTTGTCGTCGATGGTGAGCTTTGCGTCCACCGCAACCACGCGTCCGTCATCGGTGACCGCGAGCGGGTTGATTTCGACCAGGCTCGCATCAGTCGCGACGAGGGTGTTGTAGAGGCCCTCGACAATCTTGGCGAACTGGTCCGCCTGCGACCCGGTGAATCCGAGCTTCGCCGCAAGCACGCGCCCAACGTAGGGCTCGAACCCGGCTGACGGGTTCACCGGGAGCCGGACAATGGCGTCCGGGTTGTTGTGCGCCACAACCTCGATCTCCTGGCCGCCTTCAGCAGACGCCATGATCAGCGGCGAGCCCTGCATGCCATCGATTATGGCCGCCAGGTAGTACTCCTTGGCGATGTCGGTCTGCTCGGCGACGAGCACGTTCTTTACGAGCTTCCCCTCAGGACCGGTCTGTATGGAGACCAGGTGCTTCCCGAGGATGGCGGCTGCTGCTGCCTCCGCCTCGTCCACCGTATCGGCAAGCCGCACGCCACCGATGCGGTCGCCTTTCACCTTGCCGGAGTGGTTCTCCGGCTCGGTGGTCAGCTTCTGGAACATGTCGGCCGTTTCGGACTGCGAAACCAGGCGGC
>CALFYR010000565.1 GCA_937954195.1 uncultured Dehalococcoidia bacterium | reverse complement strand
GCGTACCAGCCCTCGCGCTGGAGCTGCGTAATCGTCGGCGATTCGAGGCCCGGCGTGATTTCACAGGCGCGCTGCAAGATCGTCCCGGGCGCGTCGTACTCCACCATCATGTAGTCCTGCGCGACCAGCTTCCCCTGGATCCGCTGGCACATCACGGTAACAAGCGCGTGGTTCTTGCGGTCCGGGTGCGCGAACAGCGCCGCGTTCGAGGCGAATAGCGGTTCGCCGACGATGCGGAGGCCCGCCTGCTTCAGAGTCGTGCCCGTATCGACCACATCGACCACGGCTTCGGCGATGCCAAGTTGCACCGAAATCTCGACGGCGCCTTCGAGCTGGACGATGTCCACTTCCCGCGGCGCGAAGAACGATCGCACGATGCCAGGCAGCGAAGTGGCGATGCGGAGCTTCGCAAACTCGTCGAGCGTGCTCACCGGTGACTCATTCGGGACCGCCGCACGGAACTGCGAGTGTCCGTAGTTCAGGTCCAGCAGCGGTTCGGTCGCCAGACCTTTCTCGGCGGCGAAGTCCTTCCCGGTGATCCCGGCATCCAGGATGCCATTCGCCACATAGAGCGGGATGTCGCCCGGCCGCAGGAAGTAGAACTCCACGTCGTTGTCGGGATCGAGCGAGGAGAGGATGCTCCCGCTGCGCGCGACCCGGTAACCGCAGGCGTTCAGCAGCTCCAGCGTGGGTTCGAACAGGGCGCCTTTGTTGGGGAGTGCGACTTTGATCATAGGTTCCGGTACACATCCTCGAGCGCGACATCGCGCTCGGCCATCATGCAGGCCACGTAGTAGAGGACCTGCGAAAGCTCGGCGGCGAGCGCATCTTCGCTTTCGAACCGCGCCGCCATCCAGCTTTCGGCGGCTTCTTCGACCAGCTTCTTGCCAATGGCGTGGGAGCCGGCCTCGAAGAGCGCGGTTGTGCCCGAACCGGCGGGCATCTCGCGCTTCCGGCTCACGGCAAGGGCGTACATCTCCTCGAAGGTCACATCGGCAAGATAGCCGATCGCGGTGTACCAAGCACCGGAAATTGTCGATTGCCGATTGTCGATTGACGCCGGCGCGGACTGCATAACAAAACGAGGGACTGTGTTACCTCGGCCGAAGCGTGACGTCAGCGGCGGTCACCCATTCGGTGCGGCCATCGCCGAGGCGGACCGCGAGGTCGCCGGTTTCAGCGATTTCCGTGGCGGTGCCGCCGAACGGCTCGCCGCCGAGCGGATGCACGGTGACCTCCCGCCCGAGGATGCAGCTAAGCTCCCGGTAGCGGGTGGCGACATCGTGTGCATCTGCCTCCAGCAACGCTTCAAGCCTGCCGCAGATGCTCGCCAGCAGGTGCTCGCGGCGTATCGGTGAGCCAGCCTCCCGTGCCAGCGATGTCGCGATGTCCCGCAGCTCGGGTTCCACCGTGGGGTCGCCGTTCACATTGATACCGATCCCCGGGAAGGCGACTGGTCCGTCAGCGGAGAGCTCAGCGTCGATGAGCATGCCGCACGCCTTGCGTTCGCCCACCCAGATGTCGTTCGGCCACTTGATTGCGGCTGCCGGGACGAACTCGCGGACGGCCTCGCACACGGCGACCGGCACGATCACCGGCAGTCGCCGATGAACGTCCAGAGGGCAACGCAGGATGAGCGTGAAGTAGAGGTTTTGCCGCGCGGGGCTATAGAACGACCGCCCTCGCCGGCCCCGACCGGCCGTCTGTTCTTCCGCAAGTACGAGGGTCCCGTGGGCAGCTCCCTCATCGGCGCATTCACGAGCCACGGCCATGGTGGAATCGACGCTTTCGCGATACACGACGTACTGGCCGATTTCGCGAGATTGCCGCGCTTCCATGAACGCTATCGGATCGAACGCGGCGGATTCGGACACGGGATCTCCGGGGCAAGCAAAAGGGCCCCGCGAGTATTGCGGGGCCCTGGCGTAGCTAAGACCGTATTTCAGCCTTAGGAACCATTGGTGAGTCCAACAGGACGGCTTGCGTCCTAGGAGGAGGTCACCTCCTGCGCTGAGATACGGCCGTAACTACGACTGTGATAGTCCATGCGCATCACCTCCTTCCTTGCATCGAAACGTAGGGAATTGTGAAGAGGCTGTCAATACCCAAATGTGCGAAGGGTGAGCGGTATGGAAAGGTCCGAACAGTCGGGACTGCTGTAAGGACCACGTAAGCGACGGCTCATCGTCTCGTAAGAGTTCACATCCGCGCTCTCTCTAGCCTTCGTGGCGAGGTGCCACCTCCGGGCTGCTGCGAACACCATCGGAGGAACTCAACTATGTCTCGACGTTTCGTCCAGCTCGCTCTTGCGGGCATCAGTGCTCTCGCCCTCACCTCCACCGCCATGGCCGCCGGATCAGGCGGTGTGAGCGGGCCAGCCTTCTATGTTGACGGCGAGGTCTACCGCACCGTTGGCACGCCCACCGACTTCTCCCACACCGGCGCGCCCGATCATTCGTACGACACCATCTATGCGTTCGCCGATGGCGAGCAGATGAACGTCGCGACCGCTGCCCCCGGAGACCGGGACTACAACGGCGGCCGCTGGCGAGTCGTCGTTCTTGCCTTCGCAGACTACGACGCGGCCCTCGCTATGTACGACACCAACGGGAGCGGCACGTTCGACAACGACGCCGAAGTCGAAGCCGCCATCCTGGGCGGAGCTGCTACGACCTCGGACGGACCTTCCTTCGAATGCCCCGTCATCAAGATGCCCAAGGGCAAGAAGTTCAGCTAAGCCTCGCGCTTCGCCCCAAACATGGGCCCGGGTTCTGCGGAATCCGGGCCGTCCTATTCTTCCTGCTGACGGCGAACACTGGTATCATCGGAAGGTTGTGTGTTCAGGCGGCGCCCTGTTCGGCCATTGAGTCGGACAAATCTATGACGCCGCACGTTGGAGGCACCCCTGGTTACGCCCGTTAGTATGAAGCAGCTCCTGGAGGCCGGCGTCCACTTCGGCCACCAGACCCGCCGTTGGAACCCCAAGATGCGCCAGTTCATCTTCACCGAGCGCAACGGCATCCACATCATCGACCTGCAGCAGACCGTTACCCGCCTCGAAGCGGCGATCCAGTTCGTCCGCGACGTGACCGCGAACGGCTCCGAAGTGCTGGTCATCGGCACCAAGAAGCAGGCCCGCGAAACGGTCGAGATGGAAGCCAGCCGTGCCGGCATGCCGTATGTGAACAACCGCTGGCTCGGCGGCACGCTCACCAACTTCCGCACCATCCAGAGCCGAATCCGGCACCTCACGACGCTCGAGACGTCGATGGCGCGTGGCGATTACTCCCGCCTCACCAAGAAGGAACAGCTCGACATCTCCAACGAGATTGAGCGCATGAACCGCTACTTCGGCGGTATCAAGCAGATGGATCGGCTGCCCGCGGCGGTGTTCATCATCGACACCGTGAAGGAGCAGATCGCCGTCGCCGAATGCAAGCGGCTCAATATCCCGATCGTGTCGCTGGTGGATACCAATTGTGACCCGGACCCGGTCGCCTACCCCATCCCGAGCAACGACGACGCTATCCGCGCCATCAAGCTCATCCTTGGCAAAATGGCGGATGCGGCCATCGAAGGCCGCGCGGCCCGCGAATCCGGCGCCGGCGCCGGCGTGCACGGGGACGAGTTCGCGAAGGCCGAAGCGGCCGGCCTCGAAAGCGGCACGTTCGAAGCCTCGCCCGATGACGCGGCCAGCGAAGAAGCCGCTCCGACCGTCACCACCATTAGCGCGCAGGCCCAGGCCGAAAGCGCCACCCCCCAGGAGTAGGACACCCCAGTGGCAGTTACCACCGAACAGATCAAAGCGCTCCGGGAAGAGACCGGGGCTGGAGTCATGGACGCCAAGCGCGCACTGGAGGAGGCCGGCGGGGATTCCGCCAAGGCCAAGTCCATCCTGCGTGAGAAGGGCATCGCCGCCGCCGCCAAGCGGGCGGAACGGGAGACCTCCAACGGCGTCGTCGAAAGCTACATCCACGGCGGCGGCCGCGTCGGCGTCATCGTCGAGGTCAACTGCGAGACGGACTTCGTGGCCAACACCGAGGAGTTCCGCACACTCGCGAAGAACATCGCCATGCAGATCGCCGCGATGAACCCCCAGGTTGTTAGCGCGGACGACCCCGACCGTGGCCAGCACGAAGGCTCGGATGAGGAAGTCGTGCTCATGGCTCAGCCGTTCATCCGCGATAGCAGCCGGACCATCGCGACGCTGGTCCAGGACGCGATCGCCAAGACCGGCGAGAACGTCCGCGTGCGGCGCTTCGTCCGGTTCGAGCTGGGCCGATAACCCGGTGAACGAACCCGAGCGACCGAGATACCACCGCGCGCTGGTGAAGCTCAGCGGTGAAGCCCTGATGGGCGACCGGCCGTTCGGCATCGACCCCATCACCCTGAACGACCTCGCCCGCCAGATACGGCAGGCTGTCGATGAAGGAATCCAGGTTGCCGTCTCCATTGGAGGCGGCAACTTTTGGCGTGGGGCGACCGTGGCTGAAACTGGCATGGACCGCGCAACCGCCGACTACGCCGGGATGCTCGGCACCATTATGAACGCGCTGGCATTGCAGGATGCGCTGGAGAAGCAGGGCGCGGTCGTCCGCACCCAAACGGCGCTCCCGATTTCGCAGGTGGCCGAACCGTACATCCGCCGCAGGGCGATCAGGCACCTGGAGAAGGGCCGCGTCGTCATCTTCGCGGCAGGCACCGGCAACCCGTTCATGACGACGGACACCGCCGGCGCCCTCCGCGCCATCGAAACCGACTGCGAAGCGCTCCTGATGGCGAAAAACGGCGTGGACGGCGTCTACGATTCGGATCCCGCGAAAAACCCCGACGCGAAGAAGTTCGAGCAGGTCAGCCACATCGAAGCCATTCAGCGGCGGCTGCAGGTGATGGACATCACGGCGCTTTCGATGTGCATGGAGCACGAACTCCCGATCATCGTCTTCGATGTCGCGGCGCGCGATTCGGTGTACCACGCGCTCAGGGGCGATAGGATTGGTACGGTGGTATCTTCACACCCGGAGACCATCCTGAACGGGTAAACTGGAACGGAGGGAACCCCCAATGGCTGACCCCGACGAGATACTCTTGAACGCCGACGAGAAGATGGACAGCTCGATCGAAGCGTTCCGGCGCGAACTGAACGGCATCCGTACCGGGCGCGCGCACCCCAGCCTCATCGAGACACTGATGGTGGACTACTACGGCGCGATGACGCCCCTCAAGCAGCTCGGTTCGATCAACGCCCCCGAAGCCCGAATGCTCACGATCCAGGCATGGGACAAAGGCGCCGTTTCGGCCATCCAGAAGGCCATCCAGGGGTCGGACCTCGGATTGAACCCGGCCATCGACGGCCAGACGCTCCGCCTGCCGATCCCTCCGCTGACCGAACAGCGCCGTAAGGACCTGGTGAAGCAGCTCCACCACAAAACCGAAGATGCTCGCGTGGCCGTGCGAAACGTCCGCAGGCACGCGCATGACGAGCTTCGCAAGGCAGAGAAAGAGGGCGGCCTCTCCCAGGACGACCTGAAGCGGAGCGAAGACGAACTCCAGAAGATTACCGACGCCCACATCTCCGTGATCGACGCCGAAGGCAAGAAGAAGGAGGCGGATCTCCTTGAGGTCTAACAAGACCCAGGAGCCGCAGAGTGTCGAAGCGGCGGAGCCCGCCGCGGAACATCTCGGCGACCTCATCTCGCCGCTCTCCGGTGGGCGCGTGCCTCGCCACGTGGCCATCATCATGGATGGCAACGGACGGTGGGCCACCCAGCGCGGCCTTCCCCGCGCGGCGGGTCACCGGGCGGGTACGGAGAACATCCGGCGTGTCATCGAGCGGTTCGCGGACCACGGCGTCCAGGCGCTCACCATCTACGCGTTCAGCACCGAGAACTGGAACCGCCCGCAGAAGGAAGTCCGCACCCTTATCCGGCTGCTGCGCTTCTTCATCAAGCGAGAGCTGAACAACCTGCACAAGAACGGCATCCAGCTTCGCATGCTGGGCCACATCGAAACGCTGCCGGACTGGCTGCAGAAGCAGGTGGCCGATGCAATCGAGCTCACCAGTACGAACGACCGCATGGTCCTGAATATCTGCTTCAGCTACGGTGGCCGCGACGAAATCGTGATGGCCGTCCAGGGAATCATCCGCGACGAGATCCCCGCGAGCGACGTGACGGAGGAGCTCTTCGCCAAGTACGTGATGACCGCGGGCATCCCCGACCCCGACCTCGTCATCCGCACCGCGGGCGACCAGCGCATCTCGAACTTCCTGCTCTGGCAGTCCGCGTACGCCGAGCTCTACTTCACCGATACGTTCTGGCCCGATTTTGGCCGCGAAGATACCGACATCGCCCTCGCCGAATACGGGCGCCGCAAGCGCAAGTTCGGCGGGTTGCTCCCCGAAGACCTCGAAGCGTTCCGGCAGTAAGCCCGGTGTCGAACCTCCAGCTCCGGCTGATCACTGCCGCGGTGGGATTGCCGCTTGTCGCGGTTGTGGCGTGGATCGGCGGATGGCCGTTTGCGCTGGTCGTGGGGGCCATCTCGCTCCTGGCTGCCACCGAGTTCGTCCATGGCTGGCTCATCCCCTCGATGCCGATTCGCCAGGCCACCCAGCACCTGCCGACGTATTTCATCGCGCCCGCCGTGGTGGTGGGAGCGCACGTCGATTCGCGGTTCCTCTGGGCCGGCGCCGGCTTCGCCGTGCTTTTCGCTGTCCTGGGGTACACGCGGACGAACCTCTTCGGCCCACGCAAGCCCTTCCGCGTGTTCGCTTGGTGCCTGGTCTACACCGGGCTCATGGTTTCGATGCTGGTTCTCGTACGCGATGTGGAAAACGGCCGTGACTGGTTCTTTCTGGGCCTTCTTTCGACCTTTGCGGTCGATACGGGCGCCTACGCAGTCGGCCGTCTGATTGGCCGCCACAAAATGGCGCCGAAAATCAGCCCGAAGAAGACCTGGGAGGGGGCGATCGGCGGCGTCATCGCGGGCGTGGTCGCCGTCTTCGCCCTGAACGAACTCCTGGACACCGGTGTGGATACGGCGACCATCTGGCATTTCGCGGTGGCGGTGCCGCCCGCAGCAATCATCGGCGACCTGGTGGAGAGTTGGATGAAGCGCCGCATGGGCGTGAAAGACGCCTCCGGACTCCTCCCCGGACACGGCGGGTTCATGGACCGGCTGGACTCCGTGGTGTTTGTGTTCCCGGTGCTGTACCTGTTCCTGCAGGTCCGTGTGCTGTAATGAGCGAAGCGATGCAGTTCTCCACGATTTCCGCACCACAGGTACCAGCGCTGTGAACGATGAGGGCGCGTCCTCGTTCGACGATGTCGCCTTCGGTGGCGAAGAGACGCCGCTGCTGCTGCGGAAGCGGGTGGTGTTCGGGATCGTCGCGTTCTTCGTCCTGGTGGCACTCGCCTACTTCGCGACCAGCGAGATCTTCGGCCTCTCCTACACCATCGACGCGGAACCGCTCCAAGAGTGGGTCGATGAGCAGGGCGCGTTCGGCGTGGTGGTGTTCATCCTGCTGATGGCGGCCTCGGTGCTCTTCGCGCCGATACCGAACGCCCCGATCTTCTTCGCGGCGGGGCTGGCGTGGGGGCCCGTGCTGGGGACGCTGTACTGCATGCTCGGGCTCACGCTCGGCTCAGCGATGGCGTTCTGGATCGCCCGCCGCCTTGGCCGGAAACACCTCCCTCGGCTCATCGGGCACAAGGCTGCCGACCGGCTCGACCAGCTTTCGCAGGACATGGGCGGCCGGATGGTGTTCTGGTCCCGCATGATCCCGG
>CALFYR010000564.1 GCA_937954195.1 uncultured Dehalococcoidia bacterium | reverse complement strand
CGGGCGAATCGGCCAGCGGCGCGGCTGAGATGGCGAACGGCACGAGCCGCGTGACCGACGCTATCGTCCAGGTATCCGCCACGAGCGAAGAGACGAGCGCGTCCGCCGAGCAGGTCTCCGCCTCCACCGAAGAGCTTTCGGCGCAGTCCGAGGAGCTCGCAGCTACCGCCAACCAAATGCGCGAACTCGCGGACGCGCTGAACGCCGCCACCAGCCGATTCCGGGTGGCATAGATCGAGCCCGCAACTCCTGCGGTTCCCCCCACGCGAAGAGCCCGCCCCCACCACTCCCGGGGGCGGGCTCTTTCGCATCTGCCAGGTTCGACGGTTTAGTTGCGGCTCTTCAGCCCGATGTCCAGCGGACGGATCGGGTCGCAACCGCCGATGCACTCCGATTCCCAGCAGTCGATGTACCAGTAGGTGATGCCGTTCCAGTCGCCGGTGGCCAGGTAGCACCCCGGGTCCACGTCGCATTCGATTTCGAAGCCAACGTTGCCACCGCCGTTATCGAACGGGACAAGCTCGCACTCCGGGGGAAGGTCGCATTCGAGCGTATGAGCCTGGAAGATACCGTCGCCGCTGACGACGTACTCACAGTTCGGGGGAGTGTACGGCCCAAGGTCGATCTGGACCGGTGGTGGTGGCGGAATAGGGACGCTGCCGCCGCGCGCCGAAGCCGTCGTGGCCCCCGCGAACAGACTGGCTGCCAGCGCCAATGCGGTAAGGGTGGGAAGGATCTGTCGTCTCATCTCTGCATCTCTCCAGTGCGGAACTGCAGATAAGACCGCCAGCCGGCCCGGTTCTTACGGCAGGTCGCTCAGTGCGTGTGTGACGATGATCCCGGTCCGTGGCTATGGCCGTGATGCGACCACCTGCTGCCCCCGCCACCCGGCACCGAAGGCGGCGCCGCCTCCGCCGCGGCTCCTCGCGTGAAGGTCATCATCGGCGCCGTGAACACGCGGCGAGCCTTGACGTCGCACATCGGGCACCTTGCCGGCACGTCCGAATCCTTCAGGCTGCGCGAAACCTCGAACTCCAGGTCGCAGCGGTCGCAGTGGTAGTCGTAGAGCGGCATGCGTCTCTCCTGCGGGTCATCCCGCATTGCGTTGTAATTGCAAATGATTGCAGAATGCTCCCATGCCGCAAAGCGAACCCGCCCCAGCCGAAGCATCCATCCCCGTCGTGCGCCCCACGCTCGCCGTGTTCGCTCACCAGGGATTCAACGAAGAATACCTCATTGATGTCCGCGAGCTTTGCCGCTCGTTCTCCGGCTTCATCGGCGAACCGGTTGCGCTGGCCATCTCCGATGACGTGCCGCTCGTCGAAACGCTGGGCGCCCTCCCCGGCCGCGCCGACGCCTGGCGGATAGAGTTCGTGGCGCCGCCGGAATCCCGCACCGCCTCTATGAGCAGCGCCCCCTTCGCCTTCCGCGAGGACGGCCGCCCCGACTGGTCGGCGATGTGGACCGACTTCTGCGAACTCGCGCTCTACGGCGGCCCGCCCCATCGCGGCGAAGATGAGTCACTCTCCGCCGTGCTCGAGGGTCCGGCGACCGAAGGCTTCGACGCGATCGCGGAGATCCGCCGCGGGATTTTCGAAACCACCGGGCTCTTCAGCGAACGCGCCGAACCCGGCTGGCTGTCCGTCACCTGCCATTCGAAGAAGATGGCTGCCTGGCTTTGCGCGTCAATCATCCTGGAGAACGTCGACGCCCGTTGCGAAGACGAGCGGCTCTTCGTCCCCGCGCACGAATCCTTCGAACTGAAGAACCAGGTGAAGAGTGTGATCACCGTCGTCGCCAAGACGAATCACTACTGGCAGGCCCACGTAGCCGGCCAGGAATAGCCCGTATCCGCACGTAAAGCCGCTTGCCACCGGTTCCGGGGCGGCGCTACATTCGCGCAAAGCCCGCTGCTGCGGTCAATGGGACTTGAGCCGCGCCCGGGTGTCTTCGGGGGAGCTCCATGCGCCGCTATCTCTTGCTTCTGATGGCACTCTTCGCCCTTCTCGCCCTCGCCGCCTGCGGCGGAGGTGGCGATGACGACGACGATGACCAGACCGCTACAGCCACATCCGAAAGCGGCGAAACGCCGGAGCCAACCACTCCACCCGAGCTCTCCACCGCCGAAATCATCGAGGCGAACCGCCTTTCGGTCGTGAACATCATTACCACCACGCCCCAGGGCGATGGCGGCGGCAGCGGCGTCGTATGGGAGGACTCGCAACATATCCTCACGAACGCCCACGTCGTCATCGGCGCCGGGGCCATCAAGGTGGCGGACCCGGAGAACCCCAGCCGGACCTACGCGGCCCGCGTTGTCGCGCTCAGCGCCTGCGATGACGTCGCGCTCCTCGAGGTCGACCGCGGTCCATTCGAGCCCGCTGTGTGGGCCGATAGCGACGAAGTGAAGGCCGGCGAGGACGTCGTGACCCTCGGCTTCCCGGGCACGCTCTCCGGCAGCGACGACATCGTCGTCACCGAGGGTATCGTCAGCCGCGCCAACGCCACCTACGAATACGAAGGCTTCGACGACCTGATCCAGCACACCGCGCCGATTAACCCGGGCAACAGTGGCGGCCCGCTCTTCAACAAGCGCGGCGAAGTCATCGGACTCAACACCTTCTACGCCATCGGTTCCCAGAACGAGAATTACGCCATCACCAGCAACGAAGCCCTGTTCGTCGCGGAGCAACTCCAGGAGGGCGAGAACCTCGACTACATCGGCATCTCGCTCATCCGGAACTACGAGGACCTCGCCTACTCGTGGGACCTCGCCTACATCGATGGTCTCGTCATCACTGGCGTCGATCCGGGGAGCCCCGCCGACCAGGGCGAACCCTTCCCGCTGGTCTGGGGCGACCTCGTCTTCTCGGTCGACAACACGCCCGTCTACACGGTGGGCGATTTCTGCGACATCATCCGCTCGCGCAGCGCCGGTCAAACGATCGAACTGCAGGTCGGCAACTGGGATAGCAACGGCGACCCGTTCAACAACTTCCGCAGCCAGGTCGTCCTCCGGTAGATTTCCAATCCAGCACACACCATAAAGGCCGGACGGTTAGTCCGGCCTTCGTGGCGTTAGGCCACCGGTTGGCCCGTCGGGGGCGGAGGCATTGGCGGGTCGTGCGGCAGGTCTTCCAGCCACCAGCCGGCGAGCCGCGCTCGCGTGCGGTCCCACCAGTCGCGCTCGAACAGCAGAAGCGTCCCGAGCCCCAGCAGCAGCAGGCCAACCAGCCCGATAACCACCCAGTTCGGGATGTCGCCGGCGCCGCTTGCAAACGCGTAGCGTCCGCCAGCCGCGGCCAGGGTCACAACTCCACTCACCGTCAGCCAGCGCTGCCCGAACGCCAGCCCGAGCATCAGGATTGCGATGGCTTCGCCAAGCACCAGCAGTCCCCACGACTCGCCGCCGGGCGCGAAGCTCTGTTGCGCCGGCGGCAGCACGAATACGAGCGTCGCCAGCACAAACAGCCCTTCGTTCACCAGCATGTGCCGCCCGAATAGCGGCGTGGTGTGCCGCATCACGAACCCCAGGACCATCAGATACACCGCCACCGGCACCGTGAACGCCTGCACATTCGTCGGTTCGAATGAAGCGATGGCCATCTCCACAGCTCCGAGGAGCCCTGCCGCTCCGGCATAGATGTAACTTCGGCCCGCGCGGAGCACGCCTTCGGTTACGACCAGCATCGCCGCCGTGCCAAAGGTAAGCGCCAGCGCCAGCCACTCGGGCGAAGCAAGCATCGAATCGCCGCCGGCGAAATCGGCCGACCGCGCGGCGAGGGCGCCCGCGGCCGCAAGGATGGCCAGGACCGGGATCCCGACCGTGAGGAAGTCGGCGATACTCCGGAGTTCGTGGTCACTCGCGCGAATTCGGAAGAGCGCCGCGTAGGTCACCACCCCGATGCCGGCCACCACCAGGGCGTACGCCCAGCCAGGAAGCCCGGCCTCGCTCCAGAGCGCGCCGAGGGCCGCGAACAGCATCACGGCGGCGACGTTGTACAGCCAGTGTTCCTTGAGCTGGCGTGCGTTCGCGATGAGCGCACCGGCGCCGGCAGCCAGGAATACCGCCGACTGCCAGTCGCGGGTCAGGCTCGCCATGAGCGCGATCACCAGGCCGGGAAGTCCGCACGCCAGCGCGGTGGCAAGCCGCTCACCGGTGACCCGGGGCCGAATGGCCGGCGCCGCGAGCACGGCAACCGCCGCAAGTGCCAGCAGCCAGGCGCCGTTGGCCGGCGAAAGGCCTGTGGCATCGGCGAGGAACCCGAGGGCGGCCAGCAGTGACGCGTACCCCGCGACCACCCACAGTTGCGGTTCGATTGAGTTCGTATCGGGAGCGCCGAACAGCCACGAGAGCGGCTTCGCCCGCCGGACGCCCAGTGTCCCCAACACGCCGGCCGTCGCGGCGAAGGCCACGAAGCCCGCGGCGGGCGCATCGAAGTACGAGCCGAGGAACAGCAGCGGCGCCGCGGCCAGGGCGCTGGCATACGCCGGCAGGACGCGTCCGATGCGCGACTCGCGGCTCACCCGGTAGGTCGCTGCTGCCATGACCCCGGCCACCGCGAGCGGCGCCCAGGCCTGGTGCATCTGGTTCCAATCGAAGTACCACGCCAGCGATGCGACGGCGGCGCAGGCCACGGCCGGGACGGCGAGGATGGAGTACTCGTACCGGCGGTACACCGCGTCGATGACGAACCCGGCGAGCACCAGCCCGTAGACGGCAGGGATCTGCCAGGTCTCGCGTGGGAGCGGCGTTTCGTATCCGTGCGCGAATGCCAGCCCACCGAATCCCATGCCGAGGGCTGCGGCCTGCCAGCCATAGGCCCACGGCCCGCTCCTCGGGCCGGCGAGCGCCGCGGCCGGGGCGGCAAGGCCGAGGACCATCGCCGCGTGCAGCTGGTCCGGGAGCCCCGCCAGCGCCCCGGCGAGGATGGACGTGAGCCCGATCGGCGCGAGCACCTCTTCGATGTTCGCGACGCGTCCTCGGAACACCGCCACCGCCGCCCAGGCCATGAGCCCGATGCCGGCGAACAACCAGCCACCTTCGACGCCGTTCAGTCCGGCGCCATAGGCAACGAAACCCGCCGCGCCAAGCACCGACCAACCGCCAAGCCTCGCCAGCACCTGCTGTTCGATGCGCGCCGCCCGCTCGGACGTCTTTCCGAAGAGCGTCGCGAAGGAACCGGCCGAACGAATCGCGGCAATGAAGAAGCTCCCGGCGGTGAGCGCCAGCGTGGCAGCCCCGTGCCACGGGTGTTCGAACTGGCCGGCGGTGCTCAGCGCCGCGAGCATCGTGAAGCCCATCGCGAGCGGCCAGCCCCAGTTCCGGTACTCCACTTCCCGGAGCCAGTACGTCGCGGTCGCCGCAAGGACCAGGCCAGTCAGCGCCCACGGGTAGCCCCACCATTCCACCGCCACCCCGGCGGCCCAGAGCGTTGAAGTTGCGCCGGCAGCTACCAGCAGCGGCGCGAACAATCCGCTTGGCCGCCACCACCTTGCGTCGCCGATGGCGGCCGCGAGCAGCAGCCCGTAGGTCAGCGGCAGCTGCCACGGGTTCGAACCCTCGTACGGGGTCGAGGCGTGCGCCGCGGCGAGTCCGGCCAGCGCCCCGACGAGCGCGGCGGACCGCGAGAACGTGCGCATGGAAGGTTCGATGTGGCCAATCGCAAGGTATGAGACGCCGCATACCGCCACCAGGAAGCCCACCCATTCCCACGCGAGGATGTCGGCCGCCCACAGTGCCGACCCCACAGTCATGGCTGCCGCGATGGGCACGATCGCCAGCAGGTGCTGGCGGCGCAATGCAAAACCTGTCGCCGCCAGCACGCCGAGCACGATCGCCCAGGCCACTGGCAGGGCGACCCGGGCCGCCGTGTTTTCGGAATCGATGGCCGTGAACGCGTGTGTCCAGATCAGGGCCGGTACGGCAACCACCCCGGCTGACCATTCGAACCAGGCGAACTTCTCCGGGTACTGCCGCCAGCCCACTAGCAGCAGCGAACCAGCGACGATCATGAACCACGGCCCGAACCACTCCGGCTCGAGGCCAAACGTTGCGCCGAGGCTTGCCCAGGCCACTCCGGCGGCTGCCGTGGCCGGCACGAAGTACAGCCGGCCGAAATCCTTCAGGGCCAGCAATGCGTAAAGGGCGGCGGTCGAACCGCTGCCGATGAGCCACACCCATTCCTGGGGCACCCCGTCATCGCGCAGGACGCTGGCGTACAGGTTGAGGAAGTTCAACGGCGTGAGCAGCGCGCCAAGGCCAACGAAGACTGGCCCCGCCTCCTGTACCCGCTCCCAGCGGCGCAGCAGGCTGCCGAACGCGAGGAACGCCACCGTGTAGCCGCCGAGGATGGCCGACTTCGTCAGGCCGCTAATCACGCTTCCCTGGTGGTCCACGAAGATGAGCGCCGAGATGCTGAGCATGAAGGCGCCGAGGTAGAGCAGGAGGTCTGCCTGGCGGCGCACCGCCCACTCTTTCACAGGATTGATGATGTCGGACGGAGGATGAGCGGGCGGCGCTTGTCGCGGCTGCACGGGTTCCGCCGGGCGCGGTTCCACGCGGGCTTCGAACACAGCCGCGGGCCGTGCGGGTGCGGCAGGGATGGCCGCAGCGGGCCGGGCGAGCACAGGTTCCACCGCGGGCTCAGGCGCGGGTGGTTCGGGCGTCGCGGCAACGATTGGCGGCAGAACGAGCGTGGTCCGCCGGGGCGGCCGAATCTCGGTCAACTTCGCTTCGTAGATCTTGCGGATTGCCGCATACGTCTGCCGCGTGATCCGGTTCTGGGCTCGCAGTTCGGCCAGCTCCGTCAGCAGCAGCGCATACGGCGGGATCCGGTTCGACGGCAGTGTGTAGAGCCATTCGGCCGTGCACTCGGGACAGGTCGGCGAACTCAGCTGATAACTGATTTCGCCACAGTTCCCGCAGTACCGGGGCACCATCGAGGTGTCGTCCATGTCATCCTCCGCCCATTCGGCGTGATGACGGAAACGATAGGCGCGTCCGCTCTCCCGCCATGAGGGTTGACCGTCCCATTTCGACGGGACGGATGTCCTATTCACAAAATCGGATGTCGAGGCCCTTCGAGCACCCCCGGCCCGTCCCTGGTGCTAGCTTTCCGCGCTGTCCAGCAGCCCGAGCCGCGCCGCGAGCGTCGCCGCCTCGGTCCTCCGGCTCAGGCCAAGCTTCTCCAGGATGTGGCTCACGTGGTTGCGTGCGGTAGCGTCGGAGATGACGAGTTGGGCGGCGATCTCGCGGTTCGTCATGCCCTTCGCCACCAACACCAGCACTTCGCGTTCGCGGCTCGAAAGCTCCGCAAGCTCATCCGGACCCGAACCCTGCGCGAGTTCCACCAGCTTCTTCGTCACGCGCCCGGTCACCGCCGGGTCCAGCAGCGACTGGCCTTCGGCGATGAGCCGGATCGCGCGCAGCAGCTCGGCTCGTCCGGTGTTCTTCAACAGGAACCCGCTGGCGCCGGCCATGAGCGCGGCGAACACCGCCTCGTCCGTCCCGAACGACGTGAGCATCAGCACACCCGTCTCGGCTCGTCCGCTCTTGATCTCCCGGCAGGCGTCGATCCCATCGATCCCGCCGCCCATGCGGATGTCCATCACCACCACGTCGGGTTCGAACGACCGCGCGGCCGCGATCGCCGCCTCGCCGTCCCCGGCCTCGCCAACAACGTCCATGTCGTCCTCAAGTTCGAACATCGCCCGCAGGCCCGTCCGCAAAATCTCGTGGTCGTCGACAAGGAGGATGCGAATCACTGGCCCGCTCCGTTCAGAGG
>CALFYR010000563.1 GCA_937954195.1 uncultured Dehalococcoidia bacterium | reverse complement strand
GGGTGAAGGCCATGTCGTAGGCGTACCCCTTCTGCTGGTACTGGTCGTAGATGCGCGCTTCGTCTTCGACGGTGTTCGCGGCCTGGCAGTCCATTGGCACCAGGGTCATGAAGTGCCGGTTGCTGAATCCGAGCGAGGCCGCATGCGCGCATACCGCGGCAGAGACGCCGGTGACGATGATGGTCGTCTCCGTCGGCCGGATACCCTCCGACTTCAGCGTCGCCTCGAGCTCCGTCCGGGCGAACGGGTCGTGGCTTCGCTTCTGGATGACGGTCTCACCCGGGAGCGGCGAGATTTCGCTGACGATCTCCACCTCTTCGGTGCCTTCGACGAGGAAGGGCGCCTTGCCGAACGCGGTGACTTCCAGCGCATCCAGGCTTCGGATCGATTGGATGAAGATGACCTTCACCCCGGCTTCGCGGGCCTTCGTCAGCAGCCGGACGTTGCCTTCGATGGCATCGTTGCAGCGCTTGCTGTTGCCTTTGCAGAACCGGTTCTGCATATCGACGATCACCAGCGCGGTCCTCGCCGGGTCCAGGGTGTACTCCTGCGGCTGCGGCGTCGTGAACGTGAGAGTGACTTTTTCGGGAAGCGGTTCCCAGGCCATGCGGCACCTCCTGTGGTAGCTGGGTGCGGGGAGACATCGCGAGCCTCCCCGCACAAGGGGGACTAGGCGTTGGCGGTCGCGAGCAGGCCCTTCTTCGCGCCGATGCCGTCGAAGTACTCGATGGCCTGGCCCAGTGAGACGACATCGGCGTACTTCTGGTTCAGGTCGAAGAGGTTGATGTAGTGGGAGGCTTCGGTGCGGTCGAAGCAGCACTCCTCGACCACGCCCATGGCGAACCGGTTGGTGGCGCCATCGACCACCGAGGCGCGCACGCACCCGGAGGTCGTCTCGCCGCAGGCCATGATGGTGTCGATGCCGTGGTAGTTGAGGTGGAAGATGAGCGGCGTCCCCCAGAACGCGCTCGGGGCGGCCTTCTGAATCACCAGTTCGCCCGGCTGCGGCGCGATCTCGTCAACGATGACGTTCGCCATTGCGCGCTCTTCGGGGGTCAGGTGGGAAAGGCGCTCGCGCTTTGCCCGCCGGCCCCATGGGACGAACCCGCCGGTCATCCCATGCACGTAAATGACGGGGATGTCGTTGGCCCGGGACGCGCGGATGAGTTCGACGGTCTTATCGATGGCCGCCCAGCCTTCGAGGCCGGTGCTCTGCGGCCACTTCTTGATGCTCTCGAAGAAGGGCAGCCGCTCGAGGCCCAGCACGCTGTAGTAGTCATCGATCACGAGCGTCACCGGATTCGAGCCGAAGCCGAAGGGCTCGGTCTTGCGGTAGCCGGCTTCGAGGTGCGCCAGGTCGCGCGGGCTGAGGTATGCGTCCCAACTTGCCATGTGAATCGCCTCCAATGGGATGGGGCCGTGGGTGGCCATGCGGTGCCGGGCCCAGGCGCCTCGGCGTTGGAGGCAAGCTATGGCCGCGCCGTTTCGCGGAAGTTCCCATTGGATTTCGCGCCGATGAACAGGTCGTCACTGCCCGGATGCGCCACATTCGGCCGTTTCAACGTGTTCACTCCGCCGTAAACAGCGCCTAACACGGGCGCAACCACGCGGGCCTAGCGTGCCCATCACTTACTTCGGGACAGCCCGGGAACCGTCGGGGAAGCGCGGTCCCCGCGCGATTGGAGCCTTCGCGTGTTTCGTCGCTACACAGCGCGCCAGTTCGCCGCTCTTTCTGAATACAACTACCGCGTCTTCTTCATCGGGCAATCCGTTTCGCTGATCGGGACGTGGATGCAGACCGTCGGCCAGGGCTGGCTCGTGCTGCAGCTGACGAAGTCCCCGGCGGCGCTCGGCATTGTGACGATGCTGCAGATGATCCCCTTCACGCTGCTCTCGCTGGTTGGTGGGGTGCTGGCGGACCGGCTGCCGAAGCGGAAGACGCTCATCATTGTCCAGTCCATCGCGCTCACCCATGCCATTGTTATGTTCGCCATCGTTGCCACTGACGTAGTCCAGGTGTGGCACATCTACGTGCTCGCCTTCGCATTGGGCACCACCAACGCCATCGAACGGCCCACGCGCCAGTCGTTCTTCTCGGAACTGGTCCCGCGCGAAAAGCTGGTGAACGCGGTCGCGCTCAACTCCAGCATCCTGAACGCGGCCCGGGTAATTGGCCCCTCGCTCGGCGGGCTGATGATCGCGCTCGTCGGGGTCGAAGGGACGTTCGCGTTCAATGCGTGCACGTTCTTCGCGGTGCTGCTCGGCTATGGGCTTATGCGGCCCGCGCAGTTCCACGCGAAGAAGCGCGCCCCGGCGACCGCATCGATAGCCAGCCAGATCGCCGAGGGGCTGCGTTACGTTGGCAACTCGCCAATTGTGCTTCAGACGATGATGCTGGTCGGCCTCATCTCCGTGTTCGGCTACAACCTGAACGTGACGGTTCCGCTCATCGCGGAGTTCGTGTTGAAGGTTGGCCCCGAGAAGTTCGGGCTCCTCACTTCGTTCCTGGGGCTGGGTTCGTTCGTCGCGGCGTTCGCCATCGCCGGGCTGGGTACGCAATCGACGAAGATGCTCTACGCGGCCGCGATTGCGTTTTGCGCCACGTTTCTACTCGTCTCCATCTCCACCGACTACTGGCTGACGTCCGGATTGCTGATCCTGGTCGGGTTCTTTGGCGTGGCCATGATGACGATGTCCAACACGTCGCTCCAGCTCAACGCTCCGGAAGAGCTGCGGGGCAGGGTGATTTCTATCTTCGTGCTGCTCCAGGCGGGTTCCACGCCGATCGGCGGCATCATCACCGGCTTCCTGAGCGAGACGGTCGGCGTCCGCCTCGCGCTCTTCATCCTCGGCATGCTGTGCTTCGCCGGGGTTGGACTCACCGCGGCGGTCCGGGCGATTCGCTCAGCAGCTCCCGAGGCCTCGCCCGCGCTGCCGGAACCTGCCGCGCTTCCCGCGACCAGCTACGGCAAGCAACCGTGACCTTCCGGAAACCCGTTCGCAATGTGCCTGAGATACGGTCGCCACATGACAGGTGAAAGCTACTTTCTCGGTGTATCGCGAGCGGCGCCCCCGGTCCCCGGCGTCATTCGGCTCCTGGCTCCATCGCAGGAAGTCTCCACCCGGGAGCTCCCCTTTATTGAAGGCCCGAAGGTTATCCTTGGTGGTCCTCCATGCGACCACTGGAGCAGCGTCATCGCCGAGCGCCGGGACCTGCTCTACGTCCTCGTCCCCGATGGGTATGACACAAACGGCCGAGGCCCCGGCGATACGACGCTGCCACCCGCTCCGCCGTCGGTGCTGAAGCGCCACTTTCTGCACCTGCTCGAACTCAAGCAGCGGTATGCGGGCGGCCTTCCGCAAATCAAGGGCACGCTCTTCCGTTGGAAGGGGATCGATGTCGCGCTGACCCCGGCCGAGGCCGACATCCTGCGCCGCCTGTACGAACGCGAGGGGACGATCGTCAGCCGGGAGGAACTCGCAGCGCTCGCCGGCTGCAGCCCGACGCGCAGCCGGGCGCTGGACGCGCACATCCACCGCCTGCGGCAGAAGCTCGAAATCCCCGGTGTCGACCTGCTTACCGAGCGCCAGCGGGGTTTCCGGCTGGTGCTTTCCTAGGCCGTCACTCCGGCGGGCGCGTCCGGCGTTCCATCACCTGGCCCAGCGTCTCGCCGAGCGCCGTTTCTAGCTGCGTGATGTGCTCCGCATCGTGGCCCACCCACGAGGCCACGAACCGTTCGATCGTGAACTCGCGGCCCTCAGCCGTTCGGCCCTGGCGGCGCCAGTCCGCGGGCTGCATCATCCGAAGGATGGCGAGGCTCGCCTGGCGCTGCAGCGCGAAGTCCGCGAGCAGCCAGTCCTTCCGTTCGCGCGAACGGTTCCGTGCCGGCTCCCAATCGGCCCCATCCATGAACGTCAGCACCGGCTTGTCCTCTGCCAGCATCCGCTCGAGCGCGACGCGCATGCACAGGTACTCGTCATCCCGGAAGTGGGCAAGGATCGTCCGGGCGCTCCAGTTCGCTCCATCCACCCGATCGAGGGCCTCTTCCGAGGCTTCGGCGACCAGGTGCGCCAGCGTCTTCGGCGTCGCCGCCAACCGTTCGATTGCCTCGTGGTCCATGCATTCCATGCTACCCGACCCGTGCAAAGGGAACCGCGCACGCAGTAAGCGGATCGCGACCAACCCGGAATGGTCGCCGTCCACGAGGGGCGTGGGCGGCTGATTGCGCCGGTCCTCGGTACACTTGGTTCACCATGCCCGAACCAACCGCCTCCCGCCTCAAGGTCAACGGAATCGAACTCCAGCTATACGAATGGCCCGCCGATGGCCCCACCGTGTTCTTCGCCCATGCCACCGGCTTCCACGCGCGCTGCTGGGATGGCGTCATCAAGCGCCTGCCCGGGATCCACGCCTTCGCCATCGATATGCGCGGCCACGGCCGCAGCGACAAGCCCGAACCACCCTACCCATGGCGCCATTTTGGCGAAGACGTCGCAGGCGTCGCGCGTGAACTGAAGTTCGACC
>CALFYR010000562.1 GCA_937954195.1 uncultured Dehalococcoidia bacterium | reverse complement strand
CGCATCGCGACCAGCACCGTCAGCGCGGTGCGGCGCTCAGCATCGGCCTCGGCGGAGAGAAACCGGAACACGGCGCAATGGTACTGGAGGCGGTGACATCCGCGGCTTGACCTCCTGCCACACACCCCTGTAGCGTTTTTGCTGGTTAGTATACTTTCACTGCAATCACAGCCCGGGCCCACTCCGGCCAACACGTTGTCAGGAGATGTCAGGGTTACCGCCGTTTTGGCGGTGATCCGTTCGCCCGCGCCTGCAAAGCTGGAAGTGCCACAGCGAAAGAGGAGGAAGAATGCCAGCAATTGCCGCGTCTCAGCTGGTCAAACACTTCGCCCCCGATATCCGTGCGGTCGATGGAATCGACCTCGATATCCCCGAGGGTCAGATCTTCGGATTCCTCGGCCAAAACGGCTCGGGGAAGACGACCACCGTGCGCATGCTCACCACGCTCACCAAACCCACCAGCGGTTCCGCGAGTGTCGACGGCATCGACATTGCCAAAGACCCGGCCGCCATCCGCCGCCGCGTCGGCGTGGCCCTCCAGGAAGTCGGGCTGGACGAACTCCAGACCGGCCGCGAGCTGCTTACGCTCCAGGCCCGCCTCTTTGGCATCGATGGCAAGGAAGCGAAGCGCCGGGTCAACGACCTCCTCGAGGTGGTCACCCTCACCGACGCCGCCGACCGGCCGCTGAAAGGCTATTCCGGCGGCATGAAGCGCCGGTTGGACCTCGTCTGCGCGCTCGTCAACGAACCGCGCATCGTCTTCCTCGATGAGCCCACCACCGGCCTCGACCCCGTCACCCGCGACGCGGTCTGGCAATACGTCCAGCAGCTGAACAAGGACCGCGGCGTGACCTTCTTCCTCACCACCCAGTACCTGGAAGAAGCGGACCGCCTCTGCCACGAGATTGCGATCATGGACGCAGGAAAGATCGTCGCCGAGGGCACGCCGTCCGCGCTCAAGGCCACCATCGCGGCCGATGCAATCACGCTCAGCTTCGCTGACGGCACCAGCGCACTCGACCGCGCCGAGGAACTCCTCCGAACGTTCGAAGGCGCTGAGGATGTCCGCCGCGTCGAGGACTCGGTCGTCCTCTACATCCGCGATGGCGCGAGCGCCGTCGCCCAGGTCGTCCGCAGCCTCGACGAGGCGGGCCTATCGCCCGCGCAGCTGCGCCTCACGCACCCAACCCTCGACGACGTCTTCCTGCGGGCCACCGGGCACTACCTGGAACCGCAGGAATCCCCCGCGCCTGGAGGTGGCGCCGATGCGCGTGCTCATTGATACCCTTCTGCTTACCCGGCGGGCCCTGCGCGAAACCGTGCGCCAGCCCGCGAACGAGGCGGTCAACGCCTTCATTCCGCTCTTCTTCTACGTCGTCACGGTCGGCGGCCTCGGCGAAGTCGCTTCCCAGGCGTTCGGCGTCGAAGACTACAAAGGCTTCCAGCTACCCGTCGCGATCCTGCAAGGGGCCGCGGGCGTGGCCAGCGGCGCCGGCCTGGCGATGACGCTCGATATTCAGAGCGGCTACTTCGAGAAGCTGATGCTCACCTCGACGCCGCGGCCGGCGGTCGTCCTCGGGCGCATGCTGGCCGATGGGGTGAAGGCGGTCATCCTCACGGTCGTGATCATTGGCCTCGCGCTGGCCTATGGCTCAGGCTTCGAAACAGGCCCGCTCGGCATGCTCCTGCTGGTTGCCGGCTCCGGGGTCTTCGCCCTCGGCTACAGCGGCATCGGCATGGCCATCGCCCTCAAGACCGGCAGCCCCCAGGCAGCAAACGCCGGGTTCGTCATCTTCTTCCCGCTGCTCTTCCTCGCGCCCACCTTCGCTCCGACCGATGTCTTCGCCGATTGGCTCGCCGCCGTTGCGAACGTGAATCCGGTGACCTACATCCTCGAAGGCCAGCGCGCGCTCATCATCGATGGATGGGATGCCGGGGCGATCCTCGGCGGTACGGCCGCCATCGCCGGCATCTGCGCCTTCACGTTTTCGCTCACGATGATGGCGCTGCGGGGCCGGGTGGCGTAACCCGCTCGCAGTCGCCGAACGCAAAGAAAAGCGGCAGCCGGTGCGCCCCGGCTGCCGCTATTTCACATGGGAAATGGTGGGAATCTAGTGGACTCGTTCGACCGAGACCGGCACTCCCTGGGTGAGCGAATCGAACACGAAGCTGCGGGCCTGGGCGCGGGAAAGGATCTCGTCGATCTTCTCCTGCGGCGCGTCGGCTTCGATCTTGAACTTCACGGTGACGTTCTGGAATCCGTTGCGAATTTCCTTGTCGAGGCCAAGGGCGCCCTGCACGTCGGCGTTGCCTTCGAGCCACGATTCGACCGAGTTGAGCTTCACGCCGCGGGCGCTCGCCACGTTCACCAGGGTGACCGTGAGGCAGGCCGCGAGGGCGTGCAGGAGGTATTCGGCCGGGTTCGGGCCCTCGTCGTTGCCGAGGAGGATGGCCGGTTCGCCGGCATCGACCGTGAAGGTCTTGGTGCGCTCGAGCTCCTGGCCCGCGCCGTACATCTCATCGATTTCGGAGCGGTTGTGGGTGCCGGCAACCCAGCGGTTGCGGGCGCGGAACTGGAACTTCGCGAGCGTCGGGTTGTCCTTGATTGCGTTGAGCGTCCCGTACATCACATCGACGTTGATGCCGTTTCGCATGGTCGGCGTTGCTTCTACTGAGGTCATGGTGGTGGCTCTCCTTGCCTGTTTCTCTGTGCTGGCGGCTTGTCCGCCTGACACAACCAACAGTAGGCAGGCGCCCGGCGCGAAGCCTGAAGGGCTTCTGTGGGACTTGTGGAGAGCCCCTTGTGAGCGTGAACGCCGTCACACAGACGTGCTCCGCAGTCCCGCGGCTAGAATCGGACCGTGACCCTCGACTTCACGCTCGTTACGTATCCGGGCCAGCTGCTCGCATGGGCGGACGAATGGCCGGGCCTCGTGGCCGGTGGTCCCGGCCTGGCCGCGGTTGAAGGCGAACTCCCCGGGGCCATCGCCGGCTACACAGCCTGGCTCGAAGCCGCCAACGAGACCGCCCCCAACCCCGGAGCAAGGTTTCGCATCGCCGCGTCAATTGACGGCTCCGCGGCGCCTGGCGGCGATGTCTGCTCCGCTGCCGACCGGAGGCCACTGGCGGCTGGCGACCTGGAGCGGTTCCTGCGTCACGCGGGCGTCGCCGCGGACCAGCTCGCGCACGCCGTTGCCGGCCTGGGCAACGAGCTCCTGGATTGGGTGCCGGAGGGCCTTGTCCCGGACCACCCGGACCCCTGGGCCCCGGATGTCCGCACGATTCGTGGCATCGTCACGCACGCGCTTCAACTCGAGGTGTTCTACCGGG
>CALFYR010000561.1 GCA_937954195.1 uncultured Dehalococcoidia bacterium | reverse complement strand
AGACCGGGTCCATACGCATATCCAGCGGGCCTTCGAGACCAAACGCGAATCCGCGTTCGGCCGAGCCCATCTGGAATGACGAGAACCCGAGGTCCATGAGGATGCCATCGACATCGTGGAAGCCTTCTGCTTCGGCGACCTGAGCGAGATCGCGGAAGTTTGCGTGGACGAAGCTGACCCGTCTCCCAAACGGCGCCAACCTCGCACGCGCAAACTCCAACGCATCGCTGTCCTGGTCGATGCAGAGTAGACGTCCTGATTCGCCCATGCGGGCGGCGATGGATTCGGAGTGGCCCCCGAGACCAACGGTGCAATCGATGTATGACCCGCCATCGCGGACGGCGAGGAGGTCGATGACCTCGTTCAGGAGGACAGGAACGTGCGTAGGCGCGGGCGCTGTCATAACAACCACGTTACTCCTCCTTTGATGTCCCGTTCTGGCGGGCGTTCATTGCGGCCTGGCGGGCGGCCTGGCGAGCATCCTTGCCGGCGTCGTAGGTGGCCTGATCCCAGATTTCCATCCGGCGGCCGGTCCCAACGACGAGCACTTCCTTCTTTAGTCCCGCGTGCTGGAGGAACTCGGTGCTGAGGGTGATGCGGCCCTGGGGGTCCTTCTTGATTGGCTGCATGTTCCCGTAGAAGTCCCGGCGGGCCTGTTCGCCCAGGTCGGTATCGGACGGGATTGCTTCGATGATGGCGGCTGCCTGCGCCAGCGAATCGGGCGTGTGCAGCACGAGGCAGGGATCGGTCCCCCCGGTGGTGATGTAGGCGCCGGTATCGAAGGCGGCACGGTAATGCGGCGGAATGGGTACCCGATTCCGTTCATCCAGCAGGTATGGGAACTTGCCAGTGAAGAACATTGCGCGCCTTCTGGGTGGTGAGAGCCTTCTGGCGACGGGCGGAGCAGGGGTTATTCCCCATTTCCTCCCATTTCACCCCCAGCGCATAGTATGAGGCGGGTTTGAGCCTGTCAATCAGTTTCTTTACCTCAGTGTCATTCCGCCCTTGGAGTTCCCGTATTGAATCTGGCGGGGGTCGGTGGGGGAGAAATGGGGAGGTTTGGAGCGAGAATTGGGGTAGGATGAGGCGCTATGGCACGAATTGCAATCCTGACGGCTTCGGACAAGGGCGCTGTGGGCGAACGAGAGGACACAAGCGGCGCCGCCATTGCCCGGATCGTGACTGAGGCGGGCCACGAGGTGGTTCGTCACGATGTAGTTGCGGACTCGCGCGCGCTCATTAGCGAACGGCTGAAGGTGTGGGCGGATGCGGGGCTTTGCGACGTGATACTCACGACGGGCGGAACCGGGCTCACGGAGCGAGACAACAC
>CALFYR010000560.1 GCA_937954195.1 uncultured Dehalococcoidia bacterium | reverse complement strand
CGCCGCCGCAACCAACCTGTGCCCTCTGGCTTGCAGCACGGCAATCAACTTCCCCAACCCATGCTGCGCCGGTCCATCCAATCCCGAGGCGCCCACCAGCGCCACATCCGCGCCTTGCAGTCCGAACACTGCCGCTGCCAGCGAAACCACCAACGTACGAATCGTCATGGTCGTCGGTAGCTACGTTACCACAACCCAAGTTCGCCTCTCCCGCCACGGACTTCCTTTAAAATTAAAAGGAATGCCCGAAGAGCAACAATCCCCCAGCTTCGAATCCAGCCTCACTGATCTCGAAGCCGTGGTCAAAGAACTCGAAGCCGGCGACCTCCCGCTCGAACGGGCTCTCGCCCTCTTTGAAAAGGGTACCGCCCTCAGCGCCGTTTGCCGCAAGCAACTCGATGAAGCCGAAACCCGTGTCGAGCAACTCATCCGCCGCGGCGACCGCGTCACTCCCGAACCCTTCCGCACCGATTCCTAAATGTCCTTCTCCGAATATCTAACCGAACAGCAGGCCCTCGTCGACGCCGCACTCGATCGCGCCGTACCGCCCGGCTCCCAATCGCCTGAAACCATCCACAAGGCGATGCGATACTCCCTCTTCGCCGGAGGCAAACGCGTCCGACCCATCCTCTGCATAGCCGCCTGTCACACCGTCGGCCGCCGCACCGATGGCATCGAACACGCCGCCGCCACACTCGAACTTATCCACACCTACTCCCTTATCCACGACGATCTCCCCGCCCTCGACAACGATGATCTCCGCCGCGGCCGTCCCACCAACCATGTCGTCTTTGGCGAAGCCATGGCCATCCTCGCCGGCGATTCCCTTCTCACCCGCGCCTTCCAACTCCTCGCTCAACTCAACATCGATCCCGCCACCCGCTGCGCCCTCATCGAAGAACTCTCCGTCGCCTCCGGCACGGTCGAAGGCATGATCGCCGGCCAAGTCCGCGACATCGAAGGCGAAAAATCCGAGCCCACCGCCGAACGCCTCGACGCCATCCATCGCGCCAAAACCGGAGCCCTCCTCCGCGCCAGCGTCCGCATGGGAGCCATCTACGCCAATGCCACCACCGAAGAGCTCGCCGCACTCACCACCTACGGCGAAGCCATCGGACTCGCCTTCCAAATCGTCGACGATATCCTCGACATCGAACAATCCTCCGAACAACTGGGCAAGACCGCCGGCAAGGACGCCGCACAGCACAAAATCACATTCCCAGCCGTTTACGGCCTCGAATCCTCCAAGCGCATGGCCGCCGAGCAACTCGCCAAAGCCCACCAGGCCCTCGACCCCTTCGGCGGCCGTGCTCTCCGCCTCCGCCAGCTGGCGGACAAGATTGTGCATCGCGACGCATGAAGCCCCCCAAGGCCAGAGTCGATCAACTCCTCACCGATCGCGGCCTCGCTGAATCCCGCGAAAAAGCGCAAGCCCTCATCCTCGCCGGCGAAGTCCTCATCAATGGCCAGAAAGCCGACAAGCCTGGCCGCACCATTCCCACCGATGCCCGCATCGAACTCACCGGCCGCCTCCCCTACGTCTCCCGTGGCGGCGTAAAACTCGCCGCTGCCCTGGATGCCTTCCACATAGATCCCACTGGCTGCACTGCCATCGACATCGGCACCTCCACCGGTGGCTTCACCGACTGCCTCCTCCAGCGCGGCGCGGCTCGAGTCCACGCCGTCGACACCGGCGCAGGCCAAATCGACTGGAAGCTACGCACCGACCCGCGCGTCATCCTCCACGAGAACACCAACGCCCGCTACCTCTCCCCAGACCAAATCGGCGAACCCGCCGACCTCATTGTCTGCGATGTCAGCTTCATCTCGGCCACCCTGCTCATGCCCCGCTTCCCCGCCCTCCTCAAACCCACCGGCCAGTTCATCGTCCTCATCAAGCCCCAATTCGAAGCCGGCCGCGAGCACATCGGCAAAGGCGGCATCGTCCGCAATCCGGCCATCCACGCAGCTTGCTGTGATAAAGTACGCCAATCCGCCGAAGCGCTCGGCTTTCAAACACAAATCATTGCCAGCCCCATCTTAGGTACTGAAGGAAATCAGGAGTTCCTCTTGCATGCCCGTCATTGACACGGTAGGAATCGTCAGCAAACCCGGAACGCGCCAGGCCCAGTCGCTCGTCCCTGAACTGCTCCTCTGGCTCAAGGAACGCAACATCACCGCCCGCTGCGATCCCCAAACCGCCGCCTACACCACCGGTGTCGATCCCATCCCCCGTGAACTCGTCCCCCAAGGTGCGCAACTCGTCATCGTCCTCGGTGGCGACGGCACCCTCCTCTCCGCGGCCCGAGCCATCGCCGGCCGAGACATCCCCCTCTTCGCCGTCAACCTCGGCGGACTAGGCTTCCTCACCGCCATCACCATCGACGAACTCTACCCCGAACTCGAACGCGCCCTCCGCGGCGAACACCGCATCGGACGCCGCCGCATGCTTCTCTGCGAGCTGTTCCGCAACGGAAAGAAGGTCGCCGATTACGAAGCCCTCAACGACGCCGTCATCACCAAGGCCGCCCTCGCCCGCATGGCCAACGTCGACACCTTCGTCGATGGCCACTTCGTCAGCACCTTCAAAGCCGACGGCCTCATCGTCTCCACTCCCACGGGATCCACAGCCTATTCCCTGTCCGCCGGTGGCCCTATCATCTATCCATCGGTTGCCGCACTCACCATCACCCCCATTTGCCCCCACATGCTCACCAACCGCCCCGTCATCGTCCCCGACACCAGCGTCATCCGCCTCGTTTCACACGACCCCAACGACTCCACCTACCTCACTATCGACGGCCAGGTCGGCGAACCACTCCAACAGGACGACACCATCATCTGCAAACGCTCCGAACACTCCATCAGCCTCATCCGCCCGCCCACGCAACTCTTCTTCGACGTCCTCCGCGCCAAGCTCAAATGGGGCGAACGTTGACTCTGGCCATCGGTTCTGCTTGAGCACCCTGATTCTGCGAGAGCTGTACATGACGCTCACACGCAAGGCCGGCATCGCCGCTGAGACTGCTCCGAATGTAGTCAGAAAGCCTTTTCTAAACTGATACGCTCTCGTTGTGCCGGTAAGTGGTGCCAATGGTCAACCCCGTCAGCCCCCCCCGGAACTCGTATCCAACCCCTCGCTCCGCGCCACAATCACCGCCGACGCCAAATCCCCCACCACGTTCAACGTCGTCCGGCTCATGTCCAGCAACCGGTCCACCCCCAGCACAATCGCAATTCCCTGCCCCGGCAATCCCACCGTCTCCAGCACCATCGCCAGCAGCGGCAGCGATCCGCCCGGCACCCCAGCCGTACCCACCGCCGTCGTCACCGCCAGCACAATCACCGTAATCTGCGTCGCCAGCGACAAATTCACCCCAAACACCT
>CALFYR010000559.1 GCA_937954195.1 uncultured Dehalococcoidia bacterium | reverse complement strand
AGCAGGGCGAGCTGCTCGTCGTTCCGGTCGACGCGGCCGCTGAAGCCGATGAGGCCGTAGACACCGCACGCCTGGGAGAGCGCCAATGCGTCACGGGGGAAGTCGGCCAGGTGTGCCTTGAGGAGAACGAGCGCCGCCTGCGGGTCGCCTTCGATTGCAGTGGCGATGCAGGCGATGTGCTGTTGCTCGCGGCGGGTGGCTCCATCAGCGACGGCGCGCGCCTTCGAAGCCGCTTCGCGTGCTTCGAGCGCCCGCCCACGGAACTGGAGCATGCGGCCTTCGCCGATCGCCGCGAGGGCAAAGGTCGGGTCTTCGCGAAAGGCCTCGGCGAAGCACTCCTCCGCTTCGGCCTCGGCCGCGAGCGAGTGATCGAGGCCTTTGCAATAGAGCTCAGCCGCCCGCGCCGAGGTTGTTGAAAGTTCCAGCCCATACCGGTCGGTGAACATGCCCTACCGTCCCCAAATGAGTCCCCACTCCGGCGCGGAGTGTAAAGGATTTGCACGCGGAAGGTGCAGCCGGCGTCACGCGCTCTCGCGGTCGGGTGTTTGTGCGTCCTCACTGTCTGCCTCATCGCGCCGGTCATCCCGGTCTTCCCCATCGTCCTCGGGCCGGTCGTCGTCTCCGCGGCGGCGGAAGGCCGGCCGGGTCCGGCGCGGTTCGCCCGGGGGCGCGAGGTGGCCCAGCAGCGCCGCCGGGAATTCGCGCGGCGCGGCCTGTTGCTCGGCGGCGGGTTGGCTGAGCGGGGTGGCCACGGGCTCGGCCGCTGTGCGGGTGGCGGCGAGGAAGATCGCCAGCGCGGCTCGCTGGAGCGCCGCCTCCGGGGGTGCCTCGGCGCCTCCGTGGCCCGCGAAGAGCGAACGCACCAGTGAGGCGATGGCTGGCGGTTCCGGGGCCGCGCCGCCGGGTGCTGGCGGGAGCAGGGCACGGACCAGGTCGGCGGCACGGTCATCGATGGGGTAGCCGCGAAGGCTCGCCGCGCCCCGCACCGGGAAGGTGCTGACGATGTTGCGGACGAGTTCGGCAAGGCGGGTGGTTGCTGCCGCCGAGGCTTGGGGTGTGGCGGCGAGCAGGACGTTTCGGATGGCCGCGATCACCTGGTTCGGCGAGGCTCCGCCGCTTGCCTGGCCCGCACCGGCGAGGGAGTTCATGGCCTGCCGCGCCTCAGGCGAAATACGCACCGTATCGGCCTGGATGGCCGCCGGTGGGATGGCCCCGGCCGGGGCCACGTTCAGCCGGTCCACCAGCTGCCGGAGCTGGCCGACCATCGCCTCGCGGCGGGCCGCGACATCGCGGGTTGCGGCTTCCTGGGTATCGCCGATCTGCATGGGCTGTCTCGTGGTTATCGGCCCCCGCCGGGTGGTGGGCGAGTCCCTTTCTCCCCAAGCTTCACTGAACCGTCCGTATGCTGATGCCGAAGTTGAGGAGAGCGGGAGGACGGCACATGCGGCTTCGGACGGTGGTCCCGGCACTGATGATCGCGTTGACCGCGCTCGCGGCGGCGCCCGCGTCCGCGCAGGACGCGCCCGTGCGTGGGCAGAGCGTCTTCGGCACAGACGACCGGGCACGCATCGCCCAGACCTCCGTGTTTCCCTTTAGCGCGGTCGTGTTCCTCGAACTGCTCGACGACGAGGGCGCTTACCTCGGCAGCTGCTCCGGGACGCTCATCGGGCCCGATACCGTGTTGACGGCCGGCCACTGCCTCTGGGACAAACAGGCGGGTGATTGGCTCCCGGGCGGCATCCGCGTGGTGCCGGGGAAGGACGGCGACTTCGAACCGTTCGGCGACACCTTCGCCGAGAACTTCTGGGTGCCGGACGCGTTCGCGGCGACCGGCAACGTCGATTGGGATTGGGGCGTCATCAAGCTCCAGGACGACCTGATCACGCTCGATACCGGCTGGATGACGCTCGCCGTGCTGGGTTCCGCCACGCTCACCGGTCCGGAGTTCTCGCCAGCCATCGTTGGCTACCCGGCGGACCGGCCGCTGGGGGAGATGTGGGGCCATTCGCTGACGGCGTTCGGGCTTGTCGATGAGTTCAGGCTGTACTACGAAATCGACACCGGGATCGGCCAGAGCGGCGCCGCGATCTGGTCCTACGCCGAAGGTGAGCACCTGGGCAAAGTGGTGGGCATCCACACGCAGGGGAGCTCGATCGGCGGCTTCAACAGCGGCAGTCGCGTGGACGCCGAGCTGCTCACCGATGTTCTGGCGGCGTGCGAACTGATGGAATGCACCGTCGCCTACGAAGTCGAGGAGGCCAACCCCCTGCCGGAGCTGCCGTTCAAGGCGCTGGCGCCGGCGATTTCGCGGGATTAATTGGCCGCTTCTCCCACCTGACTCGCACCCATATAGTTCGCGCAACATGAACAGGGGCGCGATGAAGTACCGCGATTTCCGCCTGCTCCTTGCGGGTGGCGTGCTCGTCGGCTTCGCCATGCCCATGCAGTTCCTGACCCAGATTTTCTGGATCCAGGACCGGTACCCGGACCGCGAAGTGCTGTATGTGGCGCTTATCGCCGCGAGTCGCGGTTCGGCGATGCTCCTGTTCGG
>CALFYR010000558.1 GCA_937954195.1 uncultured Dehalococcoidia bacterium | reverse complement strand
TATCACTTTGGCGCGCGCATGTCGAAGCCCATCACCTCGTGGTGGACTGGCGGTGTCCAACTGGTGAACGGCTGGAACAACGTGGAAGACAACAACACGGGGAAGACGGTCGGACTGACGTCGGCGATGACAGGCTCGAAAGTGGCCTGGTTCAGCAACTACTATGTCGGACCGGAGAAGACCGCGACGAATGAAGGCTACCGCCACTTCTGGGACAACGTGTTCACCGTCACGCCCAATGACAAGGCTGCCTTTTATCTGAACATTGACGTCGGTACGGACAAGGTGAAGAACGGGAAGAGCAACGACTGGTGGGGCATCGCGGTGGCGCACCGCTATACGCCGAACAGCTGGTTCGCGCTGAGCCCCCGCGTGGAATACTACAAGGACACGCACGGCTTCATCACCGGCACCGCGCAGGCCTTGAAGGAGTTCACGCTGACGGCGGACTTCAAGATGCAGGAAGGGTTCCTGTTCCGGACCGAATACCGGCGGGACTGGTCGGACAAGCCATTCTTCGACCGGGGCAACGAACTGGCGAGCAGCAAGGCACAGAGCACCGTGCTGGCCGGTTTCGTTGTGTACTTCGGCCCGAAGCGGTAGGTATGTAGCGAGGAGGGAAGGAAAAAGCCGCGGCCGGCAAGTCCGGACCGCGGCTTTCGTATGTTGAACGGAAGTATTAGGACGCGGTAGCCGCGACGAGGTAGCGGGAAAGAAGCCTGTCTTCGAAAGTATAGTCCTGGGGTTGGCGGGAGCGGTTGCGCTGATACCAGCGGTACGTCTCCTTGAGCCCGTCGGCGAAGGGAGTCGCCTTGAAGCGAAGCACGCGCTGGGCTTTGCTGATGACCTGAGTGATGGCCGGCATGTCGAAGTAGACGCCGAAGTAGAGCGGGGCGTTCATGGGGTTGCCGCCGGCCTGCAGGATCCGTTCCCGGGGGATGCGGACGAGGGTAGGTTTTCGTCCGGCCGCATCGGCGAAGGCCTGCACGACTTCGGTCTGGGTCAGCGGCCGCGGGTTGGCGATATTGAAGGCATGGCCGACAGCATTGGGCTCTTCCATGACCTTGAGGCAGGCGGAGACGAGATCCTTGACGAAGACGAACTGCATGAGGCGGCGTCCGTCGCCGGGGACGATGACAGGCCTGCCTTCGCGCATACGATCCCAGAAGAACGCTTCGCGGTAGAAGGGATTGGCGGGGCCGTAGATATAGGGCGGACGGATGGTGACCACCGGAGTGCCGTAGCGCTGGTGCATGCGGAAGAGCATGCGCTCGGATTGCGCTTTGTTGCGGACGTAGGAGTCCGGATGATCGTCGGGGGCGAGTGCGTCGCCTTCATGGTGGTTCAGCCCATCCCCGTAGGCGGCGACGCTCGACATGAAAACGTAGCGGTGGAGGTGATCGCCGCAGGCTTTGGCGGTTTGCTCCACATGAGCAGCGGTGGTGCCCCGCTGCCAGTCGTAGACGTTGTCGAACACAACGTCGAACTTCTCATTCTTGAGCGCGGTTTTCACCGATTCGGGGTCGTTGCGGTCGGCGGCGATGTTGCCGACCTTTCTGCCGAGGCTGTGCTCGGACTTGCGGTGCATGACGGAGACTTCATGGCCTGCCTTGAGCAGGGCATCCACCAGGTTTCGTCCAATGAACAGTGTTCCACCGATTACGAGAACTCTCATATTCGTTTTGTCGCTCCGAGATGGGTCGATTAGTCGTAATACTCCAATCCGAGGTGGGTGATCAGGTCCTCACCGCGCATCCACCGGAGAGTATTCTTCAGTTTCATGAGCTGAATGAAGATGTCATGTTCGGGGTAGAGTCCTTGGGCGGTCATGGGGGCCTTGAAGTAGAAGGACAGCCACTCCTGGATTCCCTTCATGCCGGCACGCTGCGCCAAGTCAAGGAACAGGACGAGGTCCAGGACAAGGGGAGCGGCCAGGATGGAATCGCGGCAAAGGAAATCGACCTTGATCTGCATGGGGTAGCCGAGCCATCCGAAGATGTCGATGTTATCCCAGCCTTCCTTGGCGTCGCCGCGGGGAGGGTAATAGTTGATGCGGACCGCGTGATAGAGGTCCTTGTAGAGATTGGGGTAGAGGTGAGGCTGGAAGATCTGCTCGAGGACGGAGAGTTTGGTTTCTTCCTTGGATTTGAAGGAGCCGGGATCTTCGAGCACTTCACCGTCGCGGTTGCCGAGGATGTTGGTGGAGAACCAACCGTTGACGCCCAGCATGCGGGCCTTGAAGCCCGGGGCGAGCAGCGTCTTCATGAACGTCTGCCCCGTTTTGAAGTCCTTGCCGCAGATGGGGATCTGGCGGTCGCGGGCGAGGTCGAGCAAAGCGGGGATGTCGTGGGTGAGGTTGGGCGCGCCGTTTGCGAACGGGACGCCGGACTTGAGCGCCGCATAGGCGTAGATCTGGCTGGGAGCGATGTTGGGCTCGTTATCGGCGAGGCCTTTTTCGAACTTCTCCAGGGTTTGATGGACATCGGTGGGGCGGTGGAAGACTTCCGTGGAGCCGCACCAGATCATCATGAGGCGGGCGCAATTGTTGGTCTTGCGGAAGTTCTCGATGTCGGCGATAAGAGCCTGGGCCTTGTCCATCTTGGAACCCTGCGTCTTGACGTTGGGTCCGTTGATGCGCTTGACGTATTCCTGGTCGAACACGGCGGGCATGGGGCGAATCGCCTGGAGCGGCTCTTTGACCTTGGTGAGCAGGGGCTCTTCCAGCACGCGGGCGTTGGAGGCGGCTTCGTAGGCGGTATCGGGGTAGATGTCCCAGCCGCCAAAGACGAGGTCTTCGAGGGCGGCGAGCGGCACGAAATCCTTGATTTTGGGGGTGCGGTTGTCGGTGCGTTTGCCGAGGCGGATGGTGGCGAGCTGCGTCAATGAACCGATGGGCTGGCCGAGACCGCGTTTGATGGCTTCGACGCCGGCAATGAAGGTGGTAGAGACGGCGCCGATGCCAGGGATCAGAACTCCGAGCTTTCCATCAGCCGGAGCAAGGGAGACTTGATTTTGGGTTGGCAAAACTGCGAACTACTCCTCGTGAGAATCGGCGCGGAGGCAGGCCAGGAGGTGTGGCCAGCGGAAGTAATAGAATGCGCCAAACTGTTATACTAACACCTTGCATGCCAGCTCGCGCGACTTCCGTGATCAACGCGGTTCTGGTGGACGACGAAAAGCTCGCCAGCGATGAACTCGCCTACCTGTTGAAAGACTTTCCCGACATAGAGATACAAGCCGTTGGGCGAAATGGCCTGGAGGCTTTGTCGCTGATTGAGGAATATGAGCCGGATGTCGTTTTTCTGGACGTGCAGATGCCGGGAATCGACGGAATGAGCGTGGTGCGGCAGTTGCGGGAGCGGCTGGCGGCGCTGCCGTTTTTCGTCTTCGTGACGGCGTACGATAACTACGCGGTGGAGGCATTCCGGCTGGAGGCCACCGATTATTTGTTGAAGCCGCTGGATAAGGACCGGCTGGCGGTGAGCATTGAGCGGGTGCGGCGGCAT
>CALFYR010000557.1 GCA_937954195.1 uncultured Dehalococcoidia bacterium | reverse complement strand
GGTAGACGGTCAGCGCCAGGCCCAGGATGAGCATTGCCACCAGCGCACCGGCATAGCCAAACGCCTCTGATCCCGCGGCAAGGGCAATCAGTCCCAGCCCGCCGACGATGCCGCTCACCCACTGGATCATGCCCTTGCGGTCGTACGCGGTGAAGGCGGCGATCGCGAGCGATGCGACCAGCGCACCGGCTCCAGAAACCGATTGCAGGATGCCGAAGGCCGTCTCGCCCTGGCCAAGGTCCTCCTGGACGTACCCCGGAAGCAGCATCACATAGGGCATCACGAAGAACGCGACCATGAACATCATCAGGTTCAGCAATCGCAGGCGTGGCTCGCGGGCCACGTAGGAGAGCCCGTCGCCAATCTCGCGCCACATGCTCGGGCGCTGCATGCCCATCATGTTGGTGGAGCCAATTCCCGAAGGCACCCACAGCATCGTCAGGCATGAGAGGCCGTAGAGGCCCGCCTGCAGGAAGTAGACCGATTCGAGGTTCCAGAACCCGGCCATGCCACCCGCAACCGCCGGGCCAAAGAGCCGCGTCGCGTTCATCGCCGAGTTGGACATGGCCATCGCGGCCATCAGGTTTTGCGGACCGACCACGTGAACCATCAGCGGCATCCGTGCCGGCATCCCCAGCGACATCGCGGTGCCACCGCCCAGCCCGAGCACAAACAACCACTCGATGGTGATGGTCCCGGTCACCAGCATGATCGCGTTGATCAGCGCGAGTAACCCGGTCACCACCTGCGAACCCAGCGTCAGGTTCCGCTTATCCAACCGGTCGGCTAGCGAACCGCCAACCAGCGAGAACACCAGCATCGGCAGTCCGAACGAGACCGAGATGAGTCCAACCGCCGCGTACGACCCGGTGAGTTCCCAGGCGAGCAGCCCACGGGCGATCATTTGCATCTGCATGCCCGTGAACGAGAACACCGATGAGAGCCAAAGGAAGCGGAAGTTCCGCACCTCAAACACGCTGAGCGCGGCCCGGAACGACGGCTTATTGGACGACATCCCCGGTGGGCCACCGGGCATCGGGCGCATTTCGCTCATCAGGCCCACCTCGCGGGCCGAACGTCGTTCGGGCTTGCGATCATTCGCGTCATTCTAACGGTTAGCCCCGCACTACGCGCCATCGGGAAAGCACCTGTCCTGTCAGCGCACGCATCGCGGGTTACCGCTCCGTGGGCGATACTCTCCCGCACACCAATCCCCAGATAGCAGGTACCGCGCATGGCCAGAGACTACGCCGCCGATATCTCCGATCCCCTCGCCCAGGAAATCGTCACCAACGTTGGCGTCTGGGTGGACCGCGAAGTGAAGCCCGTCGCGAGCGAATACGAACACGCCGACGAATTCCCCGACCCGCTGGTCAAAGGCATGTCCGAGATGGGCCTTTTCGGCATCAAGATCCCCGAGGCCTACGGCGGACTGGACCTCTCGTTCGAATGCTACGCGGGTGTCTGCATGGAACTCGCTCGCGGCTGGATGAGCCTCGCCGGCATCATCAACACGCACGTGCTCGTCGGGTACGCCATCAGCGAATACGGCACGGAAGAGCAAAAGCAGAAGTACCTCCCGAAGCTCGTCGAACCGGAAATCCGCTGCGCCCTCACCATCACCGAGCCCGACGCCGGCTCAGACGCTCAGGCCATCAAGACCACCGCGAAGCGCGATGGCGATGACTACATTATCAACGGCCAGAAGATGTGGGTGACGAACGGCCACCGCGCCGGCGTCTACCTCGCGATGACCAAGACCGACCCAACGACCACTCCGCCGCACAAGGGCATCACGGCCTTCCTGGTCGATGCGGGAACGCCCGGTTTTAGCGCCGGCCGCCGGCTGGAAAAGCTCGGCTACAAGGGCGTCGAAACCACGGAACTCACCTTCGACGACTGCCGCGTGCCCGCCACGCAGGTGCTGGGCGGCTCAGAAGGCCGCGGTTTCCAGCACATTATGTCCGCGCTCGAAGTCGGCCGGATCAACGTCGCCGCCCGCGGTGTCGGCATCGCCCAGGCCGCCTTTGATGACGCCATTCGCTACGCGCAGAAGCGCGAGGCCTTCGGCAAGCCCATCTTCGAACACCAGGCCCAGCAGCTGCGTCTCGCTGAGATGCTCGTGAAGATCCGCGCTGCCCGCCTGCTCACCCTCGATTCGGCGCGCAAGAAGGACTCCGGCGTGCGCAGCGACCTCGATGCCGGCATCGCCAAGCTCTACGCCACCGAAATCGCCAACGAGTGCGCGCTCGATGCCATGCGCATCCACGGTGGCGTGGGCTACAGCAAGGAGCTGCCGCTCGAGCGCTACTACCGCGATGCGCCGCTGATGGTCATCGCCGAAGGTACCAGCGACATCCAGAAGACCGTCATCGCGAAGCAGATCGTGAAGGAATACCCGATCTAGGCGTCCGCGCTTCTTCTTTGTTCTCAAGGAGTCCTATCCATGGCCGACCTGAAGGTCCCGCTCGACATCCCGGGCGCAACGTTTTCCGACTATGAGTTCGAGTGGACGTGGGAAACGTCGCAATTGTTGGCGCGGGCAACAGGCGCCTCCATCAGGGACGAACGGGATGTCCCGCGGCTGATGAAGTCTTCGACCGCGGCCGGCCACCCGATGGTGCCGTTCAACGGAGCGCTCCTCGCCCGCAACCGGGACGAGGTGATGGACCGGCTGATCGGCGGCTATGCCAACTGGCAGAACGTCGGCCGCTGGGGCTCGGGCGGCGCGAAATGGTTCAAGCCCGTGCCGCAATCCGGCCGCGGCCGCGTCTCCTCGCGCATCTCCGAACTCGGCGGCACCTCGAAGGGCCATGCGCTCGTGCGCTTCAACTTCGAAGTGAACGACGCATCGGATGGCAGCCCGCTGCTCGAAGGTTGGATGTTGTTGTTCCTGCTCGGCTGCGCGCCCGAAGGCGTTGGCGCCCTTGCCGCCCCGCGAATCGCCATCCCGGATCGCGCCCCCGACGAGGTCGTCACGCACGACACGCCGGTGAACGTCACATTCGACTGGGCCATCCCCTCCGGAGACTGGAACACCACCCACTTCATCCAACAGGCCGGCAACCCGGCACCCCTGACCCATGGCCCGCGCAACATGGGGCTCGTGCTCAGCGACGCCGCGCGCACGTTCGCCAACGGCCAGGTGGAGAAGCTGAAGGAAGTCACGATCGGCAGCCTGCCGGCCCCGCACTACCCACCGGAGCCAACCGAAACGCGCTTCTGGAATGAGGGTGACCGCATCCTCGGACGCCTGGTCGTGCCCGCCGCCGGCCGAACCGACGACGGCGAAGGCGACAAGGTCTGCATCGACCAGATTGAGATTCGGTTCTAGGGGCTGGCCGTTTAAGACGCCGTCGCGACCACAAATAGGACTCCCGGAACCTCTGCGTCGAGCCCGTTCGATTCGGCCGTAGGCTCTTCCAGTCGAATCAACTGAAAGCTGGACTCGATGAGTTGGTTGATGATCGTCGAGAGCGTCCGGGTGGTACGCGCCCATGTGCCCGCGGACACGGCGTCGCACCACCAAGCATTATTCAGCGGCTGGAGGCGGCGTAGGCCCTCCGGCGCCGCTCCGCCGGGCCGCGCGCTCTTCTTTCGGTCCGGCGAACGGCACCTGAACCTCGTGCCGGTACGGGATCTCGATTCCTTCAATATCGAACCGAGCCTTCAACCGCCTCCGCAACTCGCCGGTGAGGTCCCACTGCTTGAACACCTTCACGTCGCCCAGGATCTTGATGTCGATGCCGTCCGCCCCGAGCGCGTCCACGCGCAGCACCTTCGGAGTGACGATGATATCCATCGGAAAGTCCGCCGCGAGCTTCTCGCACTCCTCGTTGATCACCGTCGTGACATGCTCGATGTCCTCTTCGTAGGCGACCGAGACGTTCAGGTTGATGCGGCTGAAACCCTGCGTCATGTTCGTCGCCACCGTGATGGCGCTGTTTGGGATCACGTGCACGTGGCCGTTCTGGTCCCGCAACACTGTCCGCCGCGGCGTGATTTCGATAACCTGCCCGCCCACGCCGGCCACATTCACCACGTCTCCGACGGCGTACTGCCCCTCCACCAGGATGAAGATCCCGTTGATGACGTCCTTGATGAGCGTCTGCGCTCCAAGGCCCACGGCAATGCCGACCACGCCGACACCCGCCAGCAGGGCCGAAATCTGGATATCGAACTGGTCCAGGATGAGTGCGATACCGAGTAGCGCGAGAAAGATGGTGAAGAGCCACCCGAGCGTCGAAAGCAGCGTGTTCACGCGCCGTTCGACCAGTTCGTCATCTTCCAGCCGGGCCCGGCCCGCGCGCAGGGCGGCGGAGCGAATCAGCTTCGAAACGACCCGGGTGACCAGCATCCGGACGAGGATTAGCCCGACCAGGATGCCGATGACGTTGACCCCGTTGTCCCCGAGCCAGTCCTGCCACTCTTCGGTCGTGTTCGGTATCAGGAAAAGGACATCGAAACTCATGCGGGCACTAACTTCGCATAGCTCTGCAGCAGGCGTCGAACGCCGGCCGTCTCGAAATCGACCGTGTATTCGACATCTCCGCCGTTGGTTTGAGAACTGACAATCACGCCAACTCCGAACTTCTGGTGTCTGACACGGTCACCCGCGGACCACTCGGCCTCCTCGGGATTCTCCTCACCTTTGAATAGCGATGGCGCGGCTGCCGCTTCGGCGTAGGTGCGGCCCGTGCTGCCCCACGGCCTCTTCACGTGCGAGGGGATGTCGGCCAGGAAGCGCGATGGCGGGTTCGCCGCCGAAGCGCCGAACGAATAGCGGCGGAACGACCGCGTCAGGTACAGGCGGTCCATCGCGCGCGTGATCCCCACGTAGCAGAGACGCCGCTCTTCCTCCATCTGCCTCGGGTCATCGAACGAGCGGATATGGGGCAGGACGCCCTCCTCAAGTCCCACCAGGAAGACGACCGGGAACTCGAGGCCCTTCGCCGCGTGCAACGTAATCAGGGTTACTGCCGGCGTACCCTCGCGAAGCTCGTCGACGTCGGCGACGAGCGCCACGTCCTGCAGGAAGGCAGCAAGGTCGCCACCGCCCTCGGGCGCGACGTCCTCGTACTCAGCCATCAGCGAACGCAGCTCGAGCACGTTTTCGAAGCGCTCATCGGCGTCCTCCGGCGATGCACGCAGGTACTCGGCGTATCCGGTTGCGGTAAGAACGTGATCGAGCAGTTCGGCGAGCGAGCCATCACGCTCCGTCTGCAGCCCATCGATCATCCCGACGAACGCCTCGACAGCGGCGGCGGAGCGCCCCGTTACGCCGGCGACACCGCGTCCAACGGCAATCGCAACGCAGGCCTCCCAGAGGCTTTCCGCGTGCGAAGCAGCGTGCTCCTGGAGCCGCTCGATGGTGCGGTCGCCGATTCCGCGGCCGGGCACATTGATGACGCGCAGCAGGCTCGCTTCATCGCGCGGGTTCTGAATCAACCGGAAGTACGCGATCAGGTCCTTGATTTCCCGCCGCTGGTAGAACCTGACCCCGCCGATCAGCCGGTAAGGGATGCGATGCCGGACGAGCGCTTCTTCCACCGCGCGGGATTGGGCGTTGGTCCGGTACAGCACGGCGCTCTGCCCGTGGTGGATCCCTTCAGCCCCCAACCGCGTGATTTCGTTCGCGACGAACTCGCCTTCTTCCTCGTCGCTGTAAGCGTCGTACGTGACGATGAGTTCGCCGCCCGGGCGGTCGGTCCACAGCTTCCGCGGATGTCGATCCGGGTTACGCGCGATCACCGCGTCCGCAGCTTCCAGGATGGCCGGCGTCGAGCGGTAATTCTGTTCGAGCAGGTAGACCGTGCACCCCGGGTAGTCGCGCTCGAAGTTCGCAACGTTCCGCACGTCCGCGGACCGCCATGAATAGATCGACTGGTCCGGGTCGCCTACGACC
>CALFYR010000556.1 GCA_937954195.1 uncultured Dehalococcoidia bacterium | reverse complement strand
CCGCCGGGACAGCAGCGAGCAGCCAGGCCTGTTCAGCACCCATAGGTCGTTTTGGCCCCTTCTACCACTTCATGATTGCCGCTTCGTCCACATTTGCTGTGGCGCGGTTTCGGAAGAGCCGGATGACAATTGCCAGTGCCAGGCCCACCTCCGCGGCGGCGACGGTGATGATGAACACGGCGAACACAGCGCCGAGTACTTTCCCAGGATCGAGGTACGCCGCGAAGGCGACGAAGTTCAGGCTGACGGCGTTCAGCATGAGTTCGACACTCATGAGAATGAGCACCGCATTGCGGCGGGCGAGAACGCCATAGACGCCGAGTGAGAACAGGATTGCGCTGAGGGCGAGGTAGTTTTCGAGGGGGACCATCGGCTACTCACCCTCCTCTTGACGAGCGAGGATGATGGCCCCAACCAGGGCTACCAGCAAGAGCGCCGAGATGAGGATGAACGGCGCGCCGAAGTCGGCGAAGAGCCGATCCGAGACTGCCGTGATGTCGATGTTCGTCGGTTCGTCGTCGTTGTTGCCGGGCCAGGAGGTGCCGACCGCAACGCCCACGAGCGCCGCGAGCAGTCCCCCACCAACCAGCAGCGCGAAGGGCATCTGCGCGCCGTTGACCTTTTCCGGGCGGCCGGATGGGTCAGCGCGGGTGAGCATCAGCGCGAGCAGGATGAGCACCGTGACGGCGCCGCCATAGATGAGGAACTGTACGAGCGCGAGGAATTCCACGGTGAGGAAGATGTACATCGCGCCGATGCCGGCCATGGTGCCGATGAGGAAGATGGCTGAGTGCAGCACGGACCGTGAGAACACGACTCCCGCGCCGGCGCCGGTGATAAGCACGGCGAAGATCCACCAGAGGACTTCAGTCGCCATTACGCGGCCCCCTCAGGCATCGTGCCGTTCAGTTCTTTAATGGTCTGGATGACGTCATCCGGGATCGGCTCGCCCTTGGCGAGGGCTTCCTTCGCGGTGCGCTCGGCCTTGATACGGCGCGCGCGGACTTTCGGGAAGCTGTTCGGGTCGCCCTTGGGGCCGGTACCGAACGGCGGAGGCGGCATCCACTTGCCGGATGCGCCGGGTGCCGCGGCGACCGCCGCGCCAGCGGCCGCGCGACCGCCACCGGAGGAACCGGCGAGGCTCGCCCAGATGCTGCCGCCGGGCGCGAGGTCGCTACCCGTGTCGTAGAGGATCTTGGCCATTTCGTCCGGGATGGGCTCGCCGGCGGCCTGGAGTTCCTTGAACTGGCGTTCGGCGCGCATGCGGCGGGCGCGGACCTTCTCGGGGCTGTTCGGGTCGCCCTTGGGGCCGGTACCCACGCCGGGCGGGAAGCGCATCGAACCATCCGGCATGGTGCCGGTGAGCAGTTCGCCGGTGCCACCGCCAGCTGCGGCGCCGCCGCCCGCGGGAGCGGCCTCGCCGGGCTTCATGTTCCGGTAGAGCTCGATGCGGTCCTGGATTTCCTGTGGGACAGCTTCGCCGCGGTCGGTGTATTCCTTGGCTTCGCGCTCGGCGCGCATGCGCTTGGCGCGGATCTTCGATTCCGAGAGGATCTCGACTTCCTGGGCGCCAGCGCCCGCACCGGCTGTCGCCGCTGCGGCGGTCGCCTTTGGCTTTTCGGGTTCGCGCAGCTGGATCGCCGGGCCGAGGCCCTGGGCGATGCGTTCGGCCTGGCGCTGGCGCGCTTCGGGCTTGGCCCCGGCGAACGTTTCGGGTGCGGGCTCTTCGCCCTTCACCGCGCGTTCGACGGCTTCGACGCTATCCTGGGGCCGGAACGGCGTGGTCAGTTCGCCGCTCTTCGAAGGGCGAAGCAGCTCCTCGATGTCCTTGTGCAGGTCGCGCCTGTCGTAGACGGACTGTTCGTGGCCGGACCAGTTGTTGTCCATCACGATGGCTTCGAAGGGGCAGACTTCGACGCAGATGTTGCAGCGCATGCAGCGCGCGTAATCGATCCAGAACTTTTCGACGATCTTGCGGCGGTCGCTGGTGCCGGCGGCGTAGGCCGGGTTGTCCTGCATGGTGGCGGTCATGCAATCGACGGGGCAGTTGCGGACGCAGACGTTGCAGCCCGTGCAGAACGGTTCATCGTGGTCGAAGTCCCAGGTGAGGACCGGGAAGCTGCGCTGCCGGACGGGCAGGTCGTGCTTCACATCCGGGTACTCAACGGTGACCGGCCGCCGGGTGAACGTCGAGAACGTGACGCCGAGGCCCTTGAGGATACCTTTCATTGGGAGGCCGTCCCGAGTGTCTTGTACGTGCCGACCAGGCCGCTGGTGGAGCGCGTGGTGGCGTGGCGAATGATGAGGAAGATGAGCAGGCCGGCGCCGATAGCGCTCGTGAGCGCGAGCAGCTCCTGCGGCCATTCGTAGTAGAGGATGAAGCCGTTGACGATGAGCTGCAGGAACGAGAGTTCGAGCAGCACCTTCCAGCTAAAGTTCATGAGCTGGTCGATGCGGAGCCGCGGAACGGTGGTCCGGACCCAGAAGATGGCGATGATGAACGCGAGGCTCTTCACCAGGGTGGTGCCAAGCTGGATGGTCCAGTGCGCATCGACGCCGAATGGCCATGCCCAGCCGCCGAGGAAGACGACGGAACCGAACACGCTGAAGCCCCACATGGAGGCGTACTCCGAGAGCTGGAACATGGACCAGCGGATGCCGGAGTACTCGACGAAGTAGCCGCCGACGATTTCGGACTCGGCCACGGGGATGTCGAACGGCGCGCGGTGGAGTTCGGAGAGCATGGCCGTGAAGAAGATGAGGAACGCCAGCGGCTGGAGGACGATGTACGGCCGGTCTTCCTGGAGCGCGGCGATGAGGTTGAGGTTGAGGGTGCCGACGCCGTTCATGCCGTCTTCGGCGCCGGTGATCATGACCACGCAGAGGAGGGAAACGACGAGCGGGATTTCGTAGCTAATCATCTGGGCGGCCGCGCGGACGCCGCCGAGGAGCGCGTACTTGTTCCCGGAGCCGAGGCCGGCCATCAGGATGCCGACGATGTTCAGGCCGAGGATGGCGAACACGTAGAACAACCCGAGGGCGAGGTTCCGGACGCCCCAGTTTTCGGCGAAGGGAAGGGCGACCAGGACGAGGAAGACCGGGATGAACGTGGCGTAGGGCGCGAGTTCGAATACCCAGCGGTCCGCGTTGGCTGGCCGGATGTCTTCCTTGGTCACGAGCTTCAACGCGTCGGCGAAGCCCTGGAGGAGACCACCCGGGCCGGTGCGCGTGGGGCCGAGGCGCTGCTGGAAGCGCGCCACCACCTTGCGTTCACCGTAGGTGAGGTAGACGACCACCAGGGTCATCGCCAGGACGACGATGAGCACGCGGATGATCGCATCGATCCACGACGGGAGGCCGAACAGCGGGTCGGCGAAGAGCATCATTTGTCCACCTCGCCGAGGACGATATCGAGCGAGCCGAGAATGATGATGGCGTCAGCCACGTAGCTGCCGACGACCATCTTCTTGAGCGCGGAGAGGTTGCAGAAGGAAGGCGAGCGCAGCTTCATGCGGTAGGGCTTGTTGCCACCCTTCGCGAGCGCGTAGACGCCATATTCACCCTTCGTGCCTTCGGTCCGCACGTAGGCCTCGCCCTCATCGATGCGAAGCGTCTTGGGGAGGTCCGGGTTGAGGACCAGGCCCTTCGGCAGCATGTCCAGGCACTGTTCGATGATGAGCGTGCTCTGCCAGGCTTCAGCCATGCGGACGATGAAGCGGTCGAACACGTCGCCCTGCGAGCCGGTCGGGATATCGAACTTGAGGTTCGGGTAGATGCTGTATGGCTCGTCCTTGCGGAGGTCCCACTTGAGACCGGTGGCGCGGAGCATGGGGCCGGTGAGACCCCAGTTGATTGCATCTTCCTGGGTCACGGGCGAGAGGTTCCGGCAGCGCTCGACAAAGATTTCGTTCCCGGTCAGCAGGCCATCGAAGTCCTCGAGGCCCTGGCGGATGGAGCCGAGGAGCCAGCGGATGCGCGATTCGTAGTTGTCCGGGAGGTCCATCTGCACGCCGCCCGGGCGGAAGTACGTGGGGAACATGCGGTCGCCGGCGACTTCTTCGAAGAAGTCGTAGATGCGCTCGCGTTCGCGCCAGGCGTAGATGAAGGACGTACCGAACGAGCCGACATCGGCGCCGAACGCCCCGAAGAACATGAAGTGCGAAAGGATGCGCGAGAGTTCGACCATCATCACGCGGATGTATTCGGCGCGTTCCGGGACTTCGATGTTGCCGATCTTCTCGACGGCCATGCAGTAGGCCATTTCGCAGGCCATACCGGCGAGGTAGTCGGTCCGGTCCCACCAGCCCATGGACTGGCGGTAGTCGTGGTTCTCGGTGAGCTTTTCGAGCCCGCGGTGGAGGTAGCCGATGTACGGCTCGCAATCGACGACGACTTCGCCATCGACGGTGAGGATCATGCGGAACACGCCGTGGGTGGCAGGGTGCTGCGGGCCCACGTTGATGGTCATGTCGACCGTGTTGAAGTGGTCGACGGTGGCGAGGCGTTCTTCAGGCCAAACACTCATCCCCGCACCTCCGCGTCCGCCGCCATTTTGGATTTTGGATTGCCGATTTTGGATTCAGCCCCACCGAGCCCGGATGCGTTGTTCATTAGAACTTGAACCCCGCGCTGGTGTCTTCGATGCCCTGCAGGATCTCCACCTTCTGGAGCGGGTGAGCCTTCAGGAGCGGGTGGATGGCGACATCCTCATCGAGGAGGAGGTTCTTCGGGTTCGGGTGGCCGTCGAAGACGAGGCCCACCATCTCGGCCGCTTCGCGCTCGTGCCAATCGGCGGCGGCGTAGAGGCCGGTGATCGAGGGGATATGCGGGTTCCCGGGAGGCGTCAGCACCGTCACCTGGATGGCATGGCGGTGCTTGAACGAATAGAACTGGTATTTGCAGGCCAGCCCTTCTTCGGTCATGTCGATCGCGACGATATTGCGGAGGTAATCGAAGGCGAGTTCGCGGCGCGTCTTGAGCCCTTCGACGAGTTCGAGGAAGTGCTCGGGCGCGACATCGATGTTGGCATCGGTGCGCGTCTTGCTCGCGGTGAACGGGATCTTGCCCAGGTGCTTGTGCACCAGCGCGGAGACTCCCGGGTAGGCGGTGGCTGCTTCGTTGCTCATCCGACCATCCGCTTTTCTTCCATGATCTTCTCCTGCAGGCGCAGGAACCCTTCGAGGAGCGATTCGGGCCGCGGCGGGCAACCGGGGACGTAGACGTCCACCGGGATGATCTTGTCGACGCCCTGGAGAACGCGGTCGTATTCGGTGTAGGGGCCACCGTTGGTGGCGCAGGCGCCCATGGAGATGACGTACTTGGGGTTCGGCATCTGCTCGTAGAGGAGCTTGATGGCGGGGGCCATCTTCTTGGTGACGGTGCCCGAGACGATCATCACGTCGGACTGGCGCGGGCTGGGCCATGGGACGATGCCGAAGCGGTCCAGGTCGTGGTTGGCCATGAAGGTGCCAATCATCTCGATGGCGCAGCATGCGAGGCCGAAGGTCATGGGCCAGAGCGAGCTCTTGCGGCTCATGGCGATGACAGTATCGGCGCCGACCTGAATGACGCCGGGGAGCGCGATGCGGTAGGCAGCGCGGGCTTCGGGCAGTTCGACCGGCTTGAGGCGCTCGGCTTCGGCTCCGAAATCGGGGACGTATGGCTTGATTGTGGCTTCAGTCATTTCCACTCCAGTACGCCGCGCTTCCACGCGTAGACGAGGCCCAGGCTGAGCACGCCGATGAAGATGATCATCTGGTAGAAGATGTAGTCGGCCTGGCCGAGGTAGGTGACGGCCCAGGGGAAGATGAAGATCGTCTCCACATCGAAGATGAGGAAGAGGATGGCGATCAGGTAGTAGCGGACGTGGACCTGGGCCCAGTTGCGGCCCACTGGGAGCATGCCGCATTCGTAGGAGACGCCCTTGCCGCGCTCGCGGGCGTAGGGTGCGAGGAGTTTGGCCGCGATCAATGCGGTGAAGACCAGGATGAACCCGGCGATGGTTGCGATCAGGACGGCCGACCAGAGGTCGTAGAAACTCATCGATGCTTCCTCGGTTGGGCCGTGACCGCGCTAAAGCAATACCCCGGCACGCGAAGTGACGAGATGGCCTGTGTAGTCATCGGTTGAACGGCTCCCCAGGGCTGTGCGCAGGTTCGGGATTGCCTTTCGGAACCTTAACCTGCGCGGTTGTGACGAAGCACACAAACGATAACTGCGGGTGGATGGGAGGGCAAGGGGAGACGGGGTGTGGCGGGGAGGTATAGAGGGAGGGGATGGGGGCGATAGGTGGGGGGCGCTGGGCGGCGGTGCCTGGTGCCCGGTGCCTGGTGCCCGGGGTTGGGGCGCTGAGGCGCTGAGAAGTTAGTCGATGAGGCTTCCGTTTGGCGCTAGTCCGAATTTCTCGCAAACAATGACAATCGTCTCTTC
>CALFYR010000555.1 GCA_937954195.1 uncultured Dehalococcoidia bacterium | reverse complement strand
GGGATCCCGTTCGCCTTCGGAATCGTCCTTATGCTCTACGCGCGTCGCAAACTCCTCGCGTACCTCGGTTGGCAGATCGCGCTCTTCCAGCTCGCGGCAGTCTTCTTCTTCTTCCTGCCGGTCCGTCCGCCGTGGATGGAGGACGGTGTGGTCCGGGTGCTGCTAGAGCGGAACTACGGAGGATACACCGGTGCCGATAACAACCCGATGGCCGCATTCCCCAGCCTCCATGCGGGACTTCCGTTCATGACGTTCCTTTTTCTCTGGTTGGAAGGCGGACCGAAGCTCCGATTCTTCGCATGGCTGGCGCTCGCCTTCACAGCGGGTATCTCCTTTTCCATCGTCTATATGGGAGAGCACTGGGTGATTGACGTAATCGGAGGATATGCCGTCGCAATCGCCGTTGCGGTCCTCGCTCGCTCGGGATGGGCAAGCGCACGCCTCGCAGCTATCCCCGGGGACCCCGTCGGTAGGCTGGCACAACTGAACGCGCGACTGCTTGCGGAACCGGCGCCAACTCACCCGCCCATGACAGCCGCCGCGCCCGAACCCGACCAGCTCCCCCGCGCCGCCTAGACCACCATCCTCGTTGCTATTGGAAGCGCGCTCAGCGTGAGCTGGGCGCGTTTCAGGAAGTTGGCGCGCGCTTCTGGCGCGGGGGTTCGGGAGAGTTCCCAGTCGCGCAGCCCCTCGTACCACGTGACCAGGAGCATCGCACCGTCTTCTGGCGAGGTGTCGGCGTCGCGGAGGAGGGCCTGGGGTTCCGCGTTGTAGGCGTCGGTGTTCTCGAACGTTTCCCATGCCTCCTTCGAGAGCGCCGCTATCTCATCGACGTCGCGGTTGTGCACCTCGAACTGGCGGAACACGTAGACGCCCGGTCGTGTCCGTGATTCGGGCGTGAGCGGCCGGACCGTCGGGACCATCGTCCGCTCCTCCATCACCGAAGCGCCATCCGGGAGCGCCGCTGCCACGGTACCCGATGGTTTCGAACCTGCCGGCCACGCTGTCACGAAGAAGAGCTCGCGCGTATCCAGCCCGAGGAGCCCGGTGAAGATCCCCCACACTCCGCCGCCGGAGGCCTGGATGGCCGGCGTGGTCGTCTCCTTGAGCGGCGCGAGCAGTTGCTGAGCGGCGATGCCCGGGTAGCGCACCCGGGTGACGTGATAGACCGTGTCGAAGTTCATGGGCGCAGCTTACGCCAGCGGCACGCTCAGGTCGGCGGGTTCCTGCAGGTCGAGTACGACCGCGACTTCCTTGCAGTTCGTGAAGAACGGGCAGCGCACGCACTCGTTCCAGACCTTCTGCGGGAACTCCATCACGTTCGCGAGGCGGAATCCCTGCCGTTCGAAGAACCCGGGCTTGTAGGTCAGTGCGAAGACTCGCTCGAGGCCGAACATGCGCGCGTCGGCAACGCAGGCATCAACGATAGCGGCGCCTACCTTTTTGCCCTGGGCTTCTTCGGCCACAGCCAGCGAACGTACCTCGGCGAGGTCGCTGCCCATGATGTGCAGCGAGCCAGTCCCGACGATCTGGCCCTCGAGCTTCGCAACCTTGAAATCCCGGATCGCCTCGTAGATTTCGCCGACCGGGCGGTGGAGCATGTCGCCGCGGTCCGCCCAGTAGGTCACAAGACGGTGGATAGCTTCGACATCGGATAGTTTTGCGGGTTCAACGCAGAGCAACGGGGATCTCCTCATGTGGTGGCTGCCAGGGACGATGGAGTGGGGAAAACGCTAGCGGCAGCGGGCAGGGGCGACGTGCGTAGCGTCGCCCGGGAGAACCTCGCGGAATCGTTCGTGTGCCATTCGAACCATAAGTTTACGAGAAACCTTCGCGGACGCCAGCCTTACCCGCGGCGGGCGGGGGTTGTAGTCTTCGAGGTGCCCAACCGGGGCCTGGGGGACTGCCCGTGCGTGTTGTGGTTATGGGCCAGGCGGCGTTTGGCGAAGCCGTCTTGAAGCGGCTTCTCGCTGACGGCGTAGAGGTGGTCGGAGTGAGCGCTCCGCCCCCGGCCGGCGACCGGCCCGACCCGCTGTGGGCGGCTGCCGAGGCGGCGGGATTGCCCCCTATCGCGACGTCCGCATTGAAGGAGCCGGCAGGTCACGGTGCCTGGGCCGCCCTGGAGCCGGACCTTTGCGTGATGGCGTTCGTGACCGACATCATCCCGGCCGCCGTGCTCGCCATTCCGCGCCTGGGAAGCATCCAGTACCACCCGAGCCTGCT
>CALFYR010000554.1 GCA_937954195.1 uncultured Dehalococcoidia bacterium | reverse complement strand
TCTCCTGCGCGCCGTTCGCCGAATCGCTCGCCATGGTGGCGATTGCCTCGGTGGCCTCGATGATCTTGTTCGCGCCGCCTGCAAGGCCCTGCACTTCGAGCGCCACGTCCTGCATCTTCTCCGCGGCTGCCTGCACCGAGGCGAGGATCGACTCGAGGGATGCACCGGCGTTGGCGGTGATTTCGCGGCCCGTCTTCACATCGCGGACGCCATCGGCCATGGCCGTGACGGCTTCGCGGGTGCCCGCCTGCACGCGGTTGATGAGGTCGGCGATCTCCTTCGTGCTGGCGCTGGACCGTTCGGCCAGCCCGCGCACATTCTCGGCGACGACGGCAAAGCCGCGGCCCTGCTCGCCCGCCCGGGCGGCTTCGATGGCCGCGTTGAGCGCCAGCAGGTTCGTCTGCCCGGCGATGTCGTCGATCACTTTCACGATGTCGCCGATTTGCTGGCCCAGCTCGCCGAGCTGGCCAACCCGCTCGGAGGCACGGTCGACCGCTTCGGCGATCGCCTCCATGCTCGAAATCGCCTGGGCCACGGCACGCTGACCTTCCAGCGCGGACGTGCGGCTCGCCTCGGCGGCTTCCGCCACCGCGAGTGACACCGAGCTTGCGCGCTCGATCCGTTCGCCCATGGCGGCCGCTTCGGCCGTCCCTTCACGCGCCGATTCGGCGCTCGTCTGGGCGCTCGCGCTCAGCTGTTCGGACCCGCTCGCCAGGCGCGCCACCTCGATGCTCGAATCCTGCGCGAGGTTGTTCAGCGCGGTGGTCGAAACGGTGACCTCGCCAATCGCCGAAGCGATCTGGCCGGTCGCGGCCGCCATCTGCCCGCTCGATTCCTCCAGTTGCTGCGACGCCGAGAGGATGGCGACCGCGTTTTCCTGGACGGTGCTGACGAGCGTGCTCAGGCTGGCGACCATTCCGTGCAGGGCGTTGCCGAGCGCATCGCGTTCGCCGCGGGGCTGCACTTCTACGTCCAGGTTCCCGGCGGCCACCTCCTCGGCGGCGTGGACCATCTCCTTGATGTAGCCCGTCATCTCCTGGAACGAGCGCGCAAGGTCGCCCATTTCGTCCTTGCTCTTGCTGCTGATTGCGACGTCGATGTCGCCCTTCGCCAGCTTCGAAGCCGCCACGCTGGCGCGCTTCGCCGCTCCCGAAATCGAACGCGCGAGGAATACCCCGATGCCGAGCGCCAGCACCGTCGCCACGAGCGTCAGCCCGATGAGCGTGATGCGGGAGGATGACGCGGCCGATTCGGCGTCGGTAAGCGCGCCTTCGGCCACGGTGGAATTAAACGCCGCCGATTCGTCGAGCAGGCGGTTCATCGCCAACATGTCGGATTCCATGGCGCTCGCGGCGAGCGTGGCGCCAACGGCGTCGCCCCCCGCCAGCATCGTCAGGACCGTGTTCCGGCCTTCGATGACCTTCGCCACGGCTGCTTCGACCGTTGCCCACTGCTCGGCGGCGGCCGGCGAGGCGATGGTGCCCCGGTACTGCTCCATGGTGATGGTGGCGGCGCCCATGGCATCGCGGGAGGCGTCGATGAGCGCCTGGCGCTTCACCGGCTCGAGCGAAAGGAACGCGCGCTTCTCTTCAGTGGCGCTGTCCTTCATGTGGATGGTTGTCAGGAGCGCGTAGTTCACTCCCTGGAGGTTCTCGCGATAAAGCGATTCCGTGCGTTCAGCCGATTTGTCGAGTTGCAGAATACCCATGACGGCGACGACCGCCATCAGGACCAGCACGACAGCGAAGCCCCCAAGGATCTTGTGGATCAGCCGGATTCTCATGTGGTGTCCCCCTCCCGCTCGCGCTCTCGGCACGAACACCGGGGACGCGGATAGGCCCCGGCTATCAGTCTCATCATCGTTTGCGAGTGATCCGGCGGAACTCCGCAGTGTCACGTAGGGAACAAAGGGGTAACACCTACGTTCGGAGCGAACGCGCCGTATTCCTGAAGCACATATCGCGCGCATAACTCCGCGTGTGACTCGCCGCCCTCCGTGGCCCATGATGGCCACTATGGAGATTGACTACGCCATCCTTGCCGAGCACGCCGAAGTGACGGGTAACAAGCTCTACCTGATGGGCGGCGGCTGGGACACCATGTTCGCGCCCGATGCGCCGGCGCAGGTTCGGCTCGTGTGCGCGGCCGGTATCCGCGTTTCGTGGGAAGAAACGAACATCGCCTTCCCGGTCACGATCACTATCCAGGACGACGATGCGCAGGAGGTCTTCCGCATCGTCGGGCAGATGCAGGTTGGGCGGCCGCCCCACCTTCCGATTGGCGCCACACAGCTATACCAGATGGCGGCGACCATGCAGGTGACGCTGCCCAGGTTCGATGGTTTTCACGTGCTGGTTACGGTGGGCGAAGGCGAAGGAGCGACGCGCAAGGCGCTCCCCTTCCGGCTGGCGCAGCGCAAGCCCGCCTAGTCGTCCGCAGCGTCTTCCTTCGTTGGTTCGGCGGTGGCGAACGGGTCATCGTTCAGGGCCTCCACCACCGCAAATAGGTCACCCGTCTCGTAGAAGTTCACTGCGATAACGTTCGGGAGCTTCCCGCGCTCCTCCTGGCACTGGCGCGCGCGGCCGTACATCACATCGAACGAATTCGGCGACTCCGCATGAGCCGGCGAAGGTGGCGAGCGCGAGATCCAATGGTTGAGCAGAAAGAGCGGGCTGGTCTGGTCGCCGCGGAACGGGTCGCACACGAACGCCCCCACTGACCGGAACCCGTAGGGTGTGTCCTGCGTGAGTTCAAAGGCCGGGTGATACCACGGTGGCGCTTCCTTGTCCGCCACGTTTTCGGAAAATACCAGCAGCCTCCTGTCGACCTCGATCATCTCCCGCAGCGTGGGCAGGGCAGCGCCCGGCTCAATCGTGAACACGTAGTCGATGAGCCGAGTCCGTTCGAAAGCGTCCTGCACGTCGAATGGGTCGACGTAGTCCTGCAGGAAGAAGATCACGACCTCGTGCGGGTGGTCGGAAAGGAAGCCGGCGACCTCCGCCATCACCCGATCGAAGGAGGTAGCGCCCAGTTCGCAATAGCCGTGGCAGAGGTAGAGCGCCGGTTGCGCCCCACGAGGAATCGGCCCGTAGGCGTCGGCGAGGTTGCGGGCTGCCTCGAGTTCCGCCTCCCCGAACCAGGGCTCCAGGCGACTCGCGACATTGCCGACCGCCGGATCGGTCCGAACGCCCCGGTTTGTGGCGTAGCCGTAGTACACGTCGATGAGAAGCGCCCGCACACCATCGTCCAACTGGCGCCGGATGGGCCGCATCTGCTCGGCGAAGAACCAGCCCGGCTCCTCGGCGGCGCTCATGGAATTGTGTGTCGCAGCGAACACCACCTCATCCAGCGGGCGGTCACAAAGCTCGGCCATTCCGTTGCAGTGCTCAATCGGGGGAAGTTCGCCCGCCGGGCTCGCGCGCAGCGAATCCCGGTTCGTCCAGAAGACGACGACGGCGAACGCGACGGCCACCATTAGCCCGCCCCCGGCGAGCAACCGCGGCGCGAAGAGGGCCGTGCTGAACCTCGGGATGCGGCGAGGCACACCCGGGTTGCGCTCTGGCCGGAACCCGAGACCTCGTACGAGCTCTCCGCCGCCCAGGTAGAGCAGTCCCAACCCGGCGGCCTGCGCCGCGACCTGCAACGTTGGGCCGGGAGCGACCATGAGGAGTACACCGAGGGTGCTCAAACCGCCGGCCAGGACGATCCGGACGGCATTCTGTGCCCAGGCTGCCTGCCATCGGCCCCGGAATGCCTCCACGCGCTCCGCTATGGGCCTGGGGGCGACGAGGTTCGATGCCATGACCGCCAGTACTACACCTATCAGCGCCTGGACCCACATCCACCAGACGAGGCCATCCGCATAGATGCGCCATGCCGCCGCCGCCGCGCGCCCCACGACTTCGTCACCGCCGACCTGCCGTTCGATCACCGTCGCGATAATCCCAACCGCGAGCCAGACAACGATGGCGCTCGCGACGAGGAACAACCCGAGCCAGCCCGCGGATCGCTGGATAGATCCACCGACGAGGACGGAACCTGCGAATGATGCTGCCCCAAGAGCTACGAGCGCCCAGCTCAGCGCCGCGAGCCGCCGGTCGTACTCGGCGAATTGGGTTGCTGTATTTCGTGAGGCTACTTCGATAGCCGCGGTATCAGGTCCGCCCGGGAGCCTCTCGGCCAGCGCCGGGTCGTAGGCGCGCACGCCGGCCGCGGCGATGGTCATCAGGTCGCTCAGGTTGAGGATCAGCGAGCGCTGGTCAGTCTCAAAAACGGTTCGATGGAGATCCCGCGCGGCCCCCGCAATGATCGATTCGAACGCCTTGCTGCGGATGGCCGTTTCCACCACGGTTTCGATGATCGGGCGTGCCGAGACGAGGTCTGGTTGCTGCTTGATGACCTGGTCGACGATCCTCCGGCTGATCTCGTCCCGGACGTCCTCCCGCTCGAGCACCTCTATGGTCGTCCCGGCAAAGCGGTCGTTGTCGTAGATCGCATCCGAAGCCCACGTGCGAACCACGGCAATGGTGATGAACACCGCGCAGACGAGGGCGAGCGAGAGCGAAACGGCGGTGCGGGAGATCCCGGAGAACGAGCTCACGTTAGCTTCCCGTGAATGGTTGAGGAAATAGTAACCGCGCCCGCCTAGGGCGAAACCTCAAACTCCCAGCCAACAATCTGCCGCGGGTCGGCCGCCGGGTTGGTCGGGTTCTGTACGGAGATGGCGGCTGTGTGGCGCCCGGGTTCGAGCCCCGCCTGCGGTGCATAGCAGATGGTCCCCTCGGTCGCATCCTGTCCCGAAAGGAACCAGTACACATCGCTCGATGCCGTGACTTCCTGGCCATCGACCGCCATGCGGAACCACTGGCCCGATTGCGGCAGCCCTTCGAAGTTCACTTCGGCGCAGACGCCGCGCGGGGAGAATTCGCCGACCATCGCGGTTTGGGCGCGCGGCACGGAGGTCGCGTGGGCCGGGCTTACCACGGTGATGTTGCCGCCCAGCACGGGTTCGGGTCCCCACGCCGAAGGATCGACCGTGGGTGTGGGGGTAGGGCCAGCATCGGGGCCATCGCCGCAAGCGGAGGCGAGCAGGCCGAGCAGTACCAGGGGCGTGGCGAACAACTTCCAGGGGGCCATAGTGCGATTCTGAGGCTAGCATCGCCCCCGGCCACAAACCAGCGTGACACCTGCACCTCTGCTTTACCGCCTGAAGCTGCCCAGCCTGAACCATCACACCCACCGAGGGAGACACCATGGAACACGAAGAACTCCACCCCGAAGATGACGCCGAGCTGCTTCGCGGCCAGCTCGCGGAACGGGACGCGGCGCTCACCGCCGCGCTTGAATCCAGCCGCGCCGCGGCATCGCGGCTGCGCGAAGCGCTCCTGGCCACCGAACCGGCAATCGACCCCGACCTCGTCTCCGGCGAATCCGCCGCTGACGTGGAAGCGAGTTTCGCGGCGGCGCGGGCTCTGCTCGAACGGGTTCGCGAAAACGTCCGCAAGGAACAGGCCGCGCACGTGCCGGCGGGGGCGCCTGGGCGCTCCAACGGGACATCCGCGATGACTGCCTTCGAGAAGATCCGGGCGGGGCTGGCCGGGCACGGCTAGCCGGCGGCGCGTTCATCCAGCAGGTCCCGGACGCGCTGGGCGAGTTCGTTCGTAGTGAACGGCTTCTGCAGGAGGGATTGCCCTTCGGTCACCCGCTCGAACTCGCTGAGCGCCTCTGCCGTGTACCCGGAGAGGAAGAGTACCTTGAGATGCGGCCAGCGGCCGCGGAGGTTCGCCGCCGCTGCCGGCCCGCTCATCCCGGGCAAGACCACATCCGCCACGAGCATATCGACATACGGGATGGCCGCCGAGAGCGCGTCCGCCGGGCGGCCGAAGCTGTGGACGGTGTAGCCGTGGCGCCTGAGCACTGCCGTCTCCAGGTGGCGCAGCGAATCATCATCTTCAATCACCACCACCGTCTCCGAACCCAGCGACCGGGGTTGGATGGAAGGTATCGCGCGGGGATCGACATCCGCGCTCTCGACCGGGAAGTAGATGGTGAAGACGGTACCGCGTGTCGGTGCGTCATCGACCGTGATGGCCGCCTGGTGACTTTCGAGAATGTTGCGGACGATGGAGAGCCCGAGCCCGGTCCCCTGGCCCTGCGGCTTCGTGGTGTAGAACGGCTCGAAGATGCGGTCGCGGTCCTCACGGGGAATCCCGGTCCCGGAGTCGATGACGGAGATGCACGCGTAGTCGCCCGGCCAGGGCACGGACGGGTCATCGCGTCCGATCTTCTGTCCGAAGGTCCGGATTTCCAGCCGCCCACCATTCGGCATGGCGTCGCGCGCGTTCACGGCAAGGTTCAGCAGGATCTGGTTGAGCTGGCCGCGGTCCGCGCGGATGTGGCCAACTCCGTCGTCCAGGCTCGAGATGAGTTCAATGTCCTCACCAAGGACGCGGTGCAGCATCCGGTGGATGTCGGCCACGACTTCGTTCGGGTCCAGCACCTTCACTTCGCTCGTTTGCTTTCGGGACAAGGCGAGTAGCTGGCGCGTGAGGGATGAGGCGCGTTCGGCGGCGCCAAGCACTTCCTTCAGGCTTGCCTCAACGTCCGGGTTGCCGGCTTCCATCATGGCAATCTCGGTGTACCCGGTGATCGCCGTGAGCAGGTTGTTGAAGTCGTGCGCGATGCCGCCGGCGAGCCTGCCGATGGCTTCCATCTTCTGGGCCTGGAGCAGCTCGGCTTCCAGCCTTCTGCGTTCGCTGATATCCCGGACGACCGCCGTATAGAAGGTCCCTCCCGCGACGCTCGCCTGGGAGATCGTGGCCTCGATGGGGAACTCGCTCCCATCCTTGCGGCGCCCACTCAGGGGAGCCAGGTTCGCCATGGTACGGTTGGTTACTCCCGAAATGCCGAAGTCGCGCACATGGGCGCTGTGGATCCAGCGGTAGCGCTCCGGGAGGAGTACATCGAGCCGCTGGCCGACCACATCCTTCGCTTCCCAGCCGAACACGCGTTCCGCGGCCGGATTGAACAAGACGATCCGCTGCTCGGCGTCACACGAAACGATGGCGTCCATCGCTGAGGCAACGAATGCCTCAAGGCGTTCTTCGGTTTCCTGCATGGCCCGGGTGGCCCGGCGGGCCTCCGTCCTCACCCTCGCCTGACGCAGTTCCCGTTCGACGCTCCCCGGCAGGCGCGCGAGGTTTCCCTTGCTCACGAAATCGGCAGCGCCCTGGCGCAGGACTTCCACGGCGGCTTCTTCGCCGACGAGCCCGGAGACGACCACCACGGGCGTCTCATCTCCCTGCTCCGCGAGCACCCCAAGGGCTTGCGCCGCATCGAATTCCCGGAGGGCCATGTCCGAAACGATGACATCCCAGCCCCCGGCCGCGAGTGAAGCGCGGAAGCCTTCTTCAGAATCCACACGGGTGATGGCTGGTTGCCAGTTGGCCCGCTCGAGGAATCGCGAAACCGCGGCGGCATCCGGGCCGTCGTCCTCGATCAGCAGAATTCGCACGGTTTCGGGCAAAAGCCGCCCCTCCCCTACGTGATTCGCAGCGGGTTACGGCTCAACTCTCCCCTATTCGGGAAGGCGTCGCATCGGGGAATCCCCTAAAGTTTACGTTTCGTCAACTATTTCTCGTGGAAGTCGATGCCCGGGGATCAGCGCGTCAGGTCGGCAATCATCACGGGCAGCCGC
>CALFYR010000553.1 GCA_937954195.1 uncultured Dehalococcoidia bacterium | reverse complement strand
GGTCCGCTTACTGAGTGCGCGGTTCCCCGGGACGTTTGTGGTGGTTCGCGGCGGAGCCATTCCTTTCGGTCGGGCCTCTTGAGGGCGTGGTGGATGGCGAAAGGTTCCTGGTGGGGCGGAGGTCCTGGTTGGTGACGGTCCGCTTACTGCGGGCGCGGTTCCCCGGGGAGGGTGGGGAGGGGGTGGGGATCAGGCGAGGAAGCCGGCGCCGTCGGGGAGTTTGCGGCCGAGGAAGTCGGTGGGGGTGCTGCCGGAGAACTCTTTGAATTCGCGGACGAAGTGGGATTGGTCGTAGTAGCCGCAATCGACGGCGAGCTGGGTCCAGTTGACGTGGATGGTGTTCTCGATGCGCTCGATGGCGGCATTGAAGCGGAGGATACGGGCGGCTGTTTTGGGGGCGAAGCCGATCTCGTGACGGAATTGGTCGATGAATTGACGGGGAGTAAGGCCGGCCTCGTCGCGGAGGGGGGCGATGGGGGCCGCGCCGGCGGAGGTCACGAGTTGGTTCCAGGCCCAGGCGATGGCGCGGGACGGCGTGTTGGCTTCGGCGAGACGGCGAAGGAAGAAGGCATCGAGGGCATCGAAGCGTTCGGACCAGGTGGGGAGGTCGATGAGCTGGTCGATGAGGCGGCGAACGGGGTTGCCGAGGAGTTCGACGGCATCGATCACCTGGTTGGCGATGAGGTGCTGGGGGAGACCGAGGAGCTGGTAGGCGCCGAGCGGCGAGAAGTTGACCTGGATACCGCCGCCGAGGCCACCGGGGGCTTCGGTAACGACGAAGGCATCGACCATGCCGCCGACGAAGGCTTCGTACCTGCGGGTTTCGGGCTCGCGAGGGGCGGCGACATGGAGGGGTTGGGGGAAGGGGATGATGAGGACAACGAGGGGAGAGGGGACTTCAACACGGCGGGTGAAGGTGGTCCGCTCCATCCAACCGGCGTAGGCGCCGACGGTGGTGCGGAGGGCAGGGTGGGGCGGACGGGTGTAGGTTTCCCACTCGCCGAGTTCGGAGCGATGGTGGACGAGCGGCTGGAGATCGCTCACAGGACGAGGCTAGGGGTGGTGGCAAGGGGTGTAAAGGGGGTGAATTGTGCACTTATTCGGCGGGAAGGCGTGCTAGACTGCGCGGGTTATGCCGGGGCACCCAAGGATGCGGGCCGGCCGGGTTGCGGGCGAAGAACAAGTTCGCAGGCGGGGTCAGTCTGATACTCATTTGGCGCGGCAGGTGGCCGCCGACGTATCCGGGCTTGCGGGCCTGGGGGGCGAGCGGTTGCCTATGGGACACGTGATGCGGCTGCAACGGTCGGCGGGGAACGCGGCGGCGGCACGGTATGTGATGCGGCGGAGCGGGAACAGCAACACGGTTCAGCGGTGGAAGCCATGGGGTTCGAAGGGTTCCACACCGGCGAAGACTTCGAAGAAGCAGACGATTGAGCACCAGAAGCAACTGCGGCAGCTGACGCAGCACGGGAATGTGCAGGTTGATGAAGACGACCTGACGGGTATGGACACGCTTTCGGGTGGGACAGGTGATGCGCTGGGGTATGGGGCGGACCTGACCGGCGCGCCGGCGGACACGTTCGGGAACTTCTCGGGGGAGACGACGCGGTTCGGGGATAAGGAATGGAATGAGGAGAAGGGTACCGGGGACAAGCCGATCCGGTTCATGGACCCGACGAAACAGGACCAGCTTGGCGCGGTAGGTTCAGGGGTGGGTGCTGTGGGCGCGGGGCTGGGGGCGCTGGGCGGCGGGCTTGGGGCGGCGGTCTCGATCTACAAGCTGGTGCAGGTGCTGAATGGTTCGGGGCCCGTGGACAAGGCGGAAGTGGCACAAACGGTGATGGATGCCGTGGGCGGCGTGAGCAATGCGGCGTTTGGGACCGGGCAGGTGCTGAGTGGGACAACGCAGAGCGTGGCGCAGGGAGTCGCGAGCACGGGCAACGACGTGGCGAGCACGGTTTCGGATGTGGCGGGCGGCGTGACGGAATCGCTGGGCGGGCTTGGTGGGATGGTGGAAGCGTTCCTCGGGCTGATCAAGGGGATCATGGGGAGCGCGCAGTACTTCATGAGCGTATCGAAGAAGGGGTGGAAGCAGGGCGACGCGCTTGCCGAGATAGGGACGGACTTCCTGAAGTCGATCAAGGGCTTCATGGTGGCGGGGAAATCGATCCTGGGGGCGGCGAACACGTTCCTGGACCTCGCGGGGGCAGGCGCCGAGTTTATCCAGGCGTTCCCGGTGGTGGGCGCAGCGATCAACATCGTGGTGCAGCTGACCGACATGCTGATTACGACGATCAACTCCGTGGTGCGGATCTACAAGCTTGTGAAATCGGCGGTGATGGCGAGCAAGTTGAAGAAGCTGGGCGCGAACGCGGCGACCGACGTGAAGGACTTCGCCACCGAAATGGTGACGGTGAACTACAAGCGGGTGAAGCGGCAGATCGTCCCGCTAATCTCCAACGGGATGACGCTGTTCGCGGACCTGCTTTCGATCTGCGGTTCGGTGCTGAACATTGTGGGCGTGGCGACGGCGGCGGCGTACGGCGCGGGTGTCGGGATCATGGCGGGCGGGTACGCGGCGGCGGGGCTTTCGGCGATTACGAAGATCGGCGCGGCGAGCCTTTCGGGCGGGCAGAAGCTCGTGCGGTGGGGCAAGCAGGAGATCCGGGACCTTGGCAAGGGTGGACCGGCGGCGGCGGGTGGCGGCCAGGGCAACAGGATGTACAAGTTCGGGAAGAA
>CALFYR010000552.1 GCA_937954195.1 uncultured Dehalococcoidia bacterium | reverse complement strand
CGGCGACGCCGAGGCTGTTGATGGTGTGCTCGAGCCGGTTCTGCGCCGCGCCGAGCGTACCGCGCCGGCTGTTCAGCGTCTGGATAGCGCCATCGAGCGCGCTCATCAGGTTGTGCGAATCAGTGATCGTGCGCACCACCTGGTCGCCCATCGTGGAGATGAGCCCGCTGGACCCGCCGAGCTTGTACGCGGCCGAACCAAGGTTCTCCGAGAGCATGCTCACGAATTCGAGCGAAAGGGTGTCCGGCACGTTCGCGCCCACCTGGAGGGTCGACGTGTTGCCCGTACCGTTGATGATGAGCGTGTTATCGGTGGCGGCCGTCAGGTCCGTCACTACCCCGGCGGCGGTGCGGCCGGCCGGGCCGGTCTGCAGGGTGAGGGAGATGCCGAGCTGGTTGAAGTCCAGCGTGCGGGTCTCGTTCGCGACCATGTCGGCGATGTTCAGCGTCTGCGAGGTACCATCGGCCCCCGTGAGGGTGAGCTGGCCGGCCGCCGGCGAGGTAAACGTGTAGGTCTGCGGGCGAGCCGTTGTCGCGGTGACGGTGGTGCCGGTCAGGCCATTGAGGCTGAGGTTCTGGTTGCCGCCCACCGCCATATCGGCGAGGAAGCTGGTCCAGTTGTAGGCGGCCGCATCGGTGGTGATGCCGATGCTGAAACCGTTCGTGAACGTGACGGTTCCGGCGCTGGCGCCGGCGATTGAAGCGCCGGAGGCGAAGCCTGCGGCGGTGCCAACGACGGTGCCGGTCGCACCTCCTAGTCGCATCTCCAGGATGCCGCCGTTGTTCACAAAGGTGTAGTTGCCGGCGGGGCCGGTGGTGAAGGTGGCCGTGCGGGTGCCGCCAGCCGGCAGCGCATCGCCCGAGACCAGGTGGGTACCAGCGGCGCCTGCGTTGGCGTAACCGATGGTCTCGCCCTGGATGAAGTTCGTGCCGGCCACGCCAGCCGAAACGCTGGACAGCGCGCCGGTGAGGACCTTCTGGCCGTTGAACTCGGTGCTGAATGCGATCCGGTCGATTTCCGTGCGCAGCTGGACGATTTCTTCGCCGATGCTCGTGCGCTCCGGGCCGTTGTCGCTATAGGTGCCGTTCGCGGCCTGGACGGCCAGTTCGCGCATGCGCTGGAGGATGGCGTGGACTTCGTCCATGGCGCCTTCAGCGGTCTGCAGCATGGAGATGCCGTCCTGCGCGTTGCGGAGGGCCTGCTTGTTGCCCCGGATCTGCGCGCGCATCTTCTCGCTAATCGCGAGGCCGGCCGCGTCGTCGGCGGCGCGGTTGATGCGGAAACCGCTGGCGAGCTTCTCGAGGGTCTTGCCCATCTTCAGGCCGGTCCGGGCAAGGTTCCGCTGACCGTTGATAGCGCTCACGTTCGTCATGATGCGAGTCATTGATCTTCTCCTTCGGTGGTCCCTTGCCACCAGTGCGTGTCCCCTCCGAGGAGAGTGCCGCTCTCCCGAAAGGTGTATCTGTGGTGACTATCGAGTGACAGCGGTGGAAGTTAAGTGGCAAAACGGTGGACGCGGCCGAAATCAGGGAACTGCCTAGGAGAAGAGGGAAGAGGTGAGTTCCGGGAACACAAGAAAGCCCGGAACCATAACGGGTCCGGGCTAACAGCTAGCAGCTAACGGCCAATGGCCGAGGGATCGCCTACCGCAGGAAGTTCAGCAACGTCATGTTGCTGGTCCGTCCGATTGCGCCCATGGCCGCTTCCATGGCGTTTTGGGCGGCGGTGAACTTCAGGATCGCGTCCGCGATGTCCACGTCTTCGATCTCCGCGCGAAGTTGCTGAAGGTTGGTGTCCGTCTCTTCCGAGCGGAACTTCGTGGCTTCGAAGCGGTTGAGGCGCGCGCCGACTTCCGCCCGGGCGTTCAGCACCCGGTCCAGCGCCTGGTCGATGTCGGCGATCGAGTTGTTGATCGTTTCCCCGTTCGCGCCGGCGTTCAGGTTGTCGCGCAGCTGGATCAGCTCATCGAACATCGTGCCGAACACCTGCCCCCCGATCATGTTCACCGGGACCACGTCCTGCGGTGAGATGCGCCGTTCGCGCAGGCCGTTGTCGCCCTGCCAGGTAATCGCCGCCGGCGGCTGCCCCGCGACGTTGTAGGCCGCGGTCTGCGTCTGGTGGCCGCTGAAGATGTACACGCCGCCGAAGTTGGCGTTCGCCACCTGCGCGAGCTGCTCGACGATCTGGTTCACCTCGGAGCCGATTTGAATCTTTTCGTTCGGCCCGAGGGTGTCGTTCGAAGCCTGAACGGTCAGTTCGCGCGCTCGCTGGAGCAGGTCGGTCACGCCCGCGAGCGAAGACTCGGTGACGTTCAGGAACGCGGTCCCGTTCTCCAGGTTGCGCCGCATCTGCGTCTCGAACGCGATGTTCTTGCGGTGCTGCATCGCGAGCGCGGCGCCCGTCGGGTCGTCGCTCGCCCGGTCAATTCGGCGGTTCGTGGCGAGCTGCTGCTGCACCTCGCTCATCCGCTGTGTGGCGTAGTTCAGGTAATTCACCTGGTTGTTGACGCGTTGCTGCTCGCTAAGCCTCATCCCAACTACCTCGTCGCGCCTGTGCGGTTGATGAGCGTATCGAGCATGTCATCGATGACCGTGATGATGCGCGCGGCCGCGTTGTAGGCGTGCTGGGCAGCATTCAGGTTGGTCACCTCTTCATCAATGCTCACACCGTGGACCGATTGCCGAAGCAGGTCCACGTGATTGAACAGCAGCTCGCTGGATTGCTGCAGCCCCTGCGCGCGGTTCACATCGGCGCCAAGGATCGAAACCATGTTTCCGTAGAAGGTGCTCGCCGAGACCTCGACCTGGAGCGAGCTATTGCCCGCCGCGGTCAGGTCGGCAATCTGGTTCGCGGCGGTGTAGGCGCCCGCGGCGTTCATCGAAATCGTGGCCACGGTGCCGCTGCCACCCGTGAAGACGATGTCGAACGCCCCCGGTCCTGCCGGGTCGCTCAGCGTGGCCGTGCCGATGGTCGTGCCGTTGTATTGCAGTTCAAGGGTGTTCGGAGCGGCGCCCGCAATCATGGTGTAGGTGCCCGGCTGCAGCGAACCCGCGACCGAGATGCCGGTCACCGTGTTGCCCGCGCTCACCGCTTCTCCCACGCCGAGGTTCGCGGCGAAGCTGCCGGCGACCATGTTCGAAGCCAACTCCAGGTTGGCGATCGCGAGGCCGTTCGAGGGATCCCCCGGACTTCCGGCTGCGGCCGCCGTGGCGATGCTCTGCGGGCTGCTGGAGATTGCCGTATTGATAGCGATGTCGGAGGCCCCGGTCCCGCTGAAGAAGTTCAGCCCGGTCGATCCGTCCAGGCCGTACCCCTGGCGGTGGATGCTGTTTACGCCGTTGATGATCCCGGTGGCGAACGAATCCAGCTTGGCGATGAGTTCGGGCAGCGCCACATCACGCGCGTCGAGCACCCCGCGGAGCTTGCCGCTGGTGGTGTTCACCGCTGCGTTGTCCATCTCGAACACGAGGTTCACCTGTGTCGGGTCCGCCGTATCGGGCACTGAGATAATCCGCCGCGCGGTCGTCCCGAAGACGAGTTCGTGATTCCCAAGGTAGACGGTCACTTCGCCCGTTTCGGCCTCGGAGTACTGCACGTCAGCAATTTCGGAAAGGCGGTCCATCAGCAGGTCACGCCGGTCGCGCAGGTCGTTCGCCATGTCGCCGTTGAGTTCGACCTGCTTCACCTGAAGGTTGAGGGTGCCAATCTCCGAGGCGATGGCGTTGATTTCGGAGCCGAGCGCCGAAACCTGCTGGTTGAGGTTCGTGCGCTGCGTCGAAAGTTCGGCATGTGCGCCCTGGACGCGTACGGCGAACGTCGTGGTCGCGTGGACCAGCGCCGTGCGTGCCGCCGAGGATTCCGGGTCGTTCACCACATCGTGCCAGGCCGACCAGAACTTCCCGAGCAGCGCCGAGATCCCGTCATCCGAAGGGTCGTTGAACACCACTTCGGCGTTCTTGAGCGGCGTGGTGAACGTTTCGTACTGGCCGCGGCCGGAAAGGGCCTGCCGAGCCTGGAAGTCCATGAACATGTCGCGGACGCGGTTCACGTCCTTCGCATCGACGCCGAAGCCGGGGCGCCCGAGCAGGTTGTCGCGGGAGAAGTGGTCGCTCCCATCGAGGCCGATGGGGCGCAGCAGCACGCGCTGGCGGGAGAAGCCGGGAGTCTGCGCGTTGGCAATGTTGTGCGAGGCGACATCGACCGCGAGCTGGTGCGCACGGAGTGCTTTTACCGCGGTATCGAGGCCGATTGAGAGTCCCACACCTGCCTCCTAGGCGCTGCGCGATACGTAGCCGTGGCCGTCGCGGAGGTTCCGCTGGCCCGAAGCGCCATAGGTTGGTGAGACGAAGCCGCCGAACATGTTCTGCCAGCGGTCCCGCAATTTCATCGCGTTCAGGAGCAGGCGAGCGTTCGTTTCCTGTGCGTCGCGCAGTTCCTGGGCGCTTGCGGCCATCCGCAGGCGGGCTTCGGCGAAGCCGTCTACCCCGAGATCGTCGGCAAGCGGCAGCAATTCTTCGATGGTCTGGTCGTCCAGGCCCACACTTCTAAGGAGATTCAAACGCGTGGTCTCAAGCGATTCCACGGTGCCGCTCACTTCAAACATGCGGGCACTCACTTCCGTGAGGCGCGGATAGTCGGATTCGAGCAACGCCTTCTGCTCCTCAAGCGCGAGGGTCAGCAGTTCGCCCAGCTCCCGCTCTTCGGAGAGCAGGATTTCAAGCACTTCCTGGAGCATCGCGGGCGTTGCGGCCATGGTTAGTCGTTCCCCAGCCCGTTCGCGAGCAACCGCGCGGCGATTTCGCGTGCGTTGGAGCTATACGTTCCGTTCGCGATCGCGGCCTTCAGGGCGAGCACCTTCTCGGCGCGCACATCGCGGGAGTTGGCAACGGCGGCTGCGGCCTCGGCGACCACGCGGCCCCGGTCCGAAAGGTTCAGCACGTCCTGGCGGCCGCGCGCCTTTGCGGCGGCTTCCTGCTCGGCGGTGGAGCCCGCGCCCTGGGCGGCGCCGGCGGCGCTCGCGGGGTTCAGGCTGGCGCCCGTAAGGTTCAGTCCATCAATCCGGGCCATGCGCGGTTCTCCTACTGAGTGATTCTCGTGGCGATGGCGAGCATCTCGTCGCCGACCGCGAAGGTCTTCGCGCAGGCCGAGTACGTCCGCTGAGCGATCAGCATGTTCGTAATCTCCTCCGCCATATCTACATTGGAGCTTTCAAGTGCACCTGGCCGCAATGCGGCAAAACCCTCAGAAGCCGCCGGGCCAATCAGGATGTCGCCCGCGTTCGGTCCCGGCCGGTAGTAACCTTCGCCGGCCACTTCGAGCCCCTGCGCGTTGGTGAACTTCACCATCGCCACCTGCCCGATCTCCACGCGCTCCCCTTCCAGGTTCATCGCGCTGACCACGCCGGCCGGGTCGATGGCCACCTGGGTCCACAACTCGGGGACCGTGATGGGCTCGCCGGTTTCGATATCCGGAACTGGCCGCGCGCCGAACGCGAGCAGCGTCCCGTTCACGTCGACGTCGAGGCCGCCGTAGCGGGTGTACAGCGTTTCACCGTCGTAGTCGGTGACGCGCAGGAACGAGTCGTCTTCGATGGCGAAGTTGAGCGGCCCATCGGTGACCATGAGCGACGCCGGCGAGAACACCAGGTCGGTGGTCGTTTGGCCGACGCCCAGGCGTCCGCCTTCCGGCGTCGCGAGCGGGTCCGGCACGCCTTCGTGGATGGCGCGGTACTTCTTGAAGCCGGCCGTATCCAGGTTGGCGAGGTTGTGGGCAATCACATCGAGTGCCGTTTGCATGTGTGCCATGCCGCTTGTGGAAGCGCCAAGAATGGTAGGCATGGATTAGAACCTCCCCAGTTCGCCGGCGGCCTGTTCCAGCGTGCCGTCGAGTTTCGCGAGCACCGCCTGGTTGGCCTGGTAGGTGCGCTGGACCGTCAGCAGGCTGGTCATCTCTTCGACCAGGTTGCTGTTCGAACCTTCGATGAAGCCCTGGCGCAGGCCGGGGCCACCAACTGGAGGTGCGCCCGCGCCTTCCGCCGCGCGGAAGTGCGCCTCGCCAGCGCGTTCGAGCTGCAGCGGGGTGAAGTCCTGGACCAGGATCGTGGCGATGGTCTCGCCCGCCACATCCAGGATGTCGCCATCCGTGGTCACGGTGACCGCCTCTTGCGGGAGGTTGATGGTCTCGCCGTTCACGTCGAGCACGTAGTGGCCCTGGCTCGTGACCAGGTCGCCGTTCGCGTCTCGGGTAAAGCGGCCGTCGCGCGTGTGGAAGATGTCGCCGGTTTCCGTCTGGATAGCGAAGAACCCGTTTTCGAGCGCCAGGTCCAGCTCGATGTCCGTCTGCCGGATGATGCCGCCCTGGAAGTCCGTCGCGAATTCGGCGATGAACTTGCCGGTGCCGATCTGGCCGACCACCTGCTGAATGCGGGCGGTGATCGGCGCGGGGATGGCCGCCTGCTGGCTCAGCAGCACGTCCGCGAACGGCTGCTGGCTCGCGAATTCACGTTTGTAGCCGGCCGTGTTCGCGTTCGCGATGTTGTTCGCCAATACGTCCTGGTAGCGCCAGGCCG
>CALFYR010000551.1 GCA_937954195.1 uncultured Dehalococcoidia bacterium | reverse complement strand
AACGGCCGAACCAATGCGAAGTGGGTCCTCGTGGTCCTCTCCGACGGTGTCGCGAACCGCTATTGCAACGGCTCGGATGCGACGCTGACGTGCGGCGGCCCGGGGACCACGGGTACGGGCTCCAACTCGTCCACGGCACGATCCCGGGTTATGACGCAGGCGAACCAGGCAGCCATCCACGGCATCACCATCTACACGATCGGCTACGGCAACGCCTCTGATGACGACCTGATGCAGGACGTGGCTGACGCCACCGGCGGGAAGTTCTTCAAGGCGCCGAACGCCGAAGAGCTCGAGGAAGCATTCCTCACCATCTCGAAACTCACGCACATCCGGCTGTCGCGCTAGTCCGCATCGGCCACCATTCACAACGCTGTCCCCGCGCCTTAACCGGCGCGGGGACTTTGTTTCAGAAACGGGGTTTTCCCGGTCTGTAGGCGGGCGAAGGACCCGCCGATATTGCAAGGGGAGGAGTACAACGTGAACCGAACAATTACGGCAGCATCGAGTAGTTCCAGCCGAAGCAAGGGCGTGCTCCTGCTCGCCGCCGCCTTCGGTGTACTGAGCGCACTTCTGATGTTCGCGTTCCTGAACAGCCGCGGTGGTGATTCCGGGGCTGAGGAGGGATTCGACTTCGGAGCGGGCGCGGAGTCCGTCGTCGTCCTGACGCAGGACGTCCAGGTGGGCGATGTCATCACCGATGAAATGCTCGGTGTGAAGACGGTGCCTGCTGCGGCGCTGCTCCCGGGGTACTACGGCGACGCCGATATGTCGGCCATCGTCGGCAAGGTGGCCACGGCCCCTCTGTACACCGGCGAACAGGTCATTGAGGCGAAGATCACGACCTACGAAGGCCAGGACACGGCCACCTGGAAGGTGCCGGCTGGCATGCGAGCACTCTCGCTCGAAGTGCCGCACGAGTCGTGGATCGTCGGTGGCCTTCCGCAGCCTGGCGACCGCGTCGATATCCTCGGCCTCGCCACGCTCATCGCGGTGGACCCGCTGACGGGCGAGCAGAAGCCGGATGTCGTATCAGCCTACCTCGCCCAGGATGTCGAAATTCTGGCCATCTCCCAGACCGTCGTGAAGACCGTCCCGAAGATCGATGACGAGTCCGACGCGGCGGCTGCCGACGCGATTGTGACCGGCGAAGGTGGCGAGGCCACCGGCACCGACGCGACGGAAGGTACCGCCAGCGATACCGCGACGAGCGGTTCCCGGGCCATCGCGCCAGGCGACGGTGAAACCTACGAAACCGCCATCTCGATCACGGTTGCGCTCCCGCCGGACCTGGCCGCGAAGATCGCCATCCTGGATGCCATGGAAGACGACATCGCCCAGTACCGCCTGCTGCTGCGCCAGAAGGGCGACGCAGAGCCCGTGGCCGGTCAGGACGTGTTTAGCTGGGACGACGTGTTCCCGGTCCGCTAACCAGAACCCCCGGTGGGCGGGGCCTCGCGAGGGAACCGCTCACCACCATAACGAAGCACAGGCCCCCGGTGGTCCCGGGGTGCAGACGGTGGAGGAAAAACAATGGCACGGGTACCGCAGCTGATTGTGGTGGATCCGGACAGGGAATCGTCAGCCGAGATCGCGAAGTCGCTCCAGGCACTCGGTTTCCATGTCCTTGCGACGGCGGGTTATGGGGTGGAGGCGTTCACGCTGTGCTTCCAGTTGCGCCCGGACCTGGTCCTCATGCGGGTGGAGGAGCCGCTCGTTCGGCCCATCCAGACGCTCTCGCGTATCAATGACGGACTCCCGGATCTCCCGATTGTCGCCTTCTCCACCGAGGCAAACATTCGGTTGATGCGGCAGTCCATGGTTGGCGGTGCCTCGGACTACCTGGTCGAACCGCTGAGCGACGAAGAGCTCGAGCAATCGATCATGCGCGTCCTTGAAAAGAAGGAACGCGAGGGCATGCGCCGCCGCGGCGAACTCGCCGACCCGGTTGCCCAGGGCACCATCATCACCGTGTTCGGCGCCAAGGGCGGTATCGGTAAGACGACCATCGCCTCGAACCTGGCGGTCGCCCTGGCGACGGAGGCCCACCAGACTGTGGCCCTCGTCGACATGGACACGCGCTTCGGTGACGTGGCCATCACGATGGACATCCCGGTCGAGCGCTCCATCGCCGACCTGGCACGCAATCTGGACAACGTGGACCGCAACTCGCTGCGCGAGTACCTGGTCGAACACGAATCCGGCGTCCGGATCCTCCCTGCCCCGACCCGGCCGAGCGACTGGCGAAACCTCAGCTCGGCACACATTCGCGACGTGGTTGATGTCCTTTCCCAGACGCACGACTTCGTCATCCTGGACACGCCGGGTACCTTCAACGAGATCGTCGCAGCCGCCATCGAAGTCGGCACGATGATCCTGCTGATCACCACCCTGGACATGGCGAGCATCAAGGACACCGTCCTCGCCCTCGAAATGCTCCACGAGCGGTTCGGGAATGACGACGAGCGGATCAAGGTCGTGCTCAACCGCGCGGGCATGGATACGGGCGTCCGCGAAAAGGATGTCGAGCGAACGCTCGACACGGAACTCTGGTGGAAGATTCCCCAGGACAACGAAGTGGTGAAGGCCGCCCAGCTTGGGCGACCCATCGTCCTCAGCCGGCCCAACAGCCGGGTCGCAGGCGAGATTCGCGAAATTGCTCGCGCACTCTCCGGCATTCGCCAGCGATCGAAGAACCAAAAGCGGGGCGGCGGCCTCAGCAGCCTCTTCCGCTTCAAGAAAAGCGCCTGAACCGTTGAATTTGTGAGGGTATGAGCCATGTCCGATGACTTTCGCGAACGAAAGGCCGCAGGCGACGAAGATCGACAGCCGTTCGGCTGGGCAGGAGCCCGCCGACGGCTCTCGGGCGATCCCGGCCGACCTGGTGAACCCGAAGCCTCGGCCGGTGCGGAACCAGCGCCCGGCGATGGCATGAAGCTGCGTCCCTCGGGTCAGCTCGGCCGCGCCCAGCAGCCGGGGCGGCGATGGGGCGAGGTGGAAAGCGTGCCTGCGCAGGCAGCGCCGCCGCCTCCTCCTGGCATCCCGGGGCAGAACCGCCCATCGGCTCTTCGCCCACAGGGTGCCAATGCAGCCGCCGGCGAAACAGCGGCCCGGCCCGAAGCGCCCCAGCGCCCGGTTCGGCCGGTCCCCCAGGTGGGCACCGGCGCCAGCCGCGACCAGGCTGTCAACGCGCAGGCGGAAGCCGCGAAGATCCGTCTTCACGAACTCCTGATCGAAGAACTTGAGCATGGCGCCCTTGAAGGCCTCGCTCCTGAACAACAGCGTGACGCCGTCATCAAGGCAGCACGCGAACTGCTGGTCCAGGAAGGGCTGCAGCTCGGTGGCACCAGCCGCGACGAGCTCCTGCAGGGCGTCGCCGACGAAGTCCTCGGCCTTGGGCCGCTGGAAGTGCTCCTCCGCGACCCTTCCATTTCGGAGGTCATGGTCAACGACATCGACAAGGTGTACTTCGAACGCGAAGGCCGCATCTTCCGCAGCCCGGTGCGCTTCCGCGATAAGCAGCATGTGATGCGCATCGTGGAGCGAATTGTCGCCCCCCTCGGCCGCCGCATCGATGAATCGAGCCCGATGGTGGACGCCCGCCTCCCCGATGGCTCCCGCGTCAACATCACCATCCCACCGGCATCGCCCAAGGCGCCGAGCATCACCATCCGAAAGTTCCGCGCAGACAAAATGCGCATGGCGGACCTGATCGCCGTTGGCGCGCTCAGTGAGGCGACGGCGGAGTTCCTCGCGATGTGCATCCGGGCCCACCTGAACATCATCATCAGCGGTGGTACCGGTACCGGTAAGACGACGATGCTGAACGCGCTCTCCGCGTTCATCCCGAACACGGAACGCATCATCACCATCGAAGACCCGTCGGAACTTCGGCTCCAGCAGGACCACGTGATCACGCTGGAGGCGCGTCCGGCCAGCATGGAAGGCAAGAACCAGATCAAGCAGCGCGACCTGGTCAAGAACTGCCTCCGCATGCGCCCCGACCGAATCATCGTCGGCGAGGTCCGCGGTGAAGAGGCATTCGACATGCTGCAGGCCATGAACACCGGCCATGACGGCTCCATCTCGACGATTCACGCGAACAACCCGCGCGAAGCCCTCGCCCGTATGGAGAACATGGTGCTCATGGCGGGCATGGACCTCCCATCCCGCGCGATCCGCGAGCAGGTGGCGTCCGCCATCCACATCTTCATTCAGATCAGCCGGCTCCAGGACGGCTCGCGAAAGGTCACCCACGTGACCGAAGTGAGCGGCATGGAAGGCGACACGATCACGCTTCAGGACATCTTCCTGTTCAAGCTCGACCGCGTCGACGAGGACGGCAAAGTCCACGGCGCGATGAAGCCGACAGGCATCCGGCCGGGCTTCGCGAGCAAGTTCGCGATCGCCGGCATCGAACTACCGAACAACCTGTTCGGCTCGGCGGAAGGGTGGTAGTCGAATGCTGATTCTTGCAGCACTTTGCGCAGGTGGATTCGCCACCACCGCGGTACTTTGGTTCGCCGGAATTGGCGGAGGCGGTGCGGCCGCGGCCGCGCGCCTCAACCGGATCCGCGAGGCGGATATGCCGGTCGG
>CALFYR010000550.1 GCA_937954195.1 uncultured Dehalococcoidia bacterium | reverse complement strand
AGCGGTCGACCTGGCGGACCGAGTGCTGGAACTCTCTGAAGGCCCAGCATTCCAGCGGCGTTGGTCCTTTCAGCGTCAGATGTGCGACGCGGCTGGTTCCGTCCCCGCGAATATCGCCGAGGGGAATGGCCGCAGCACACCACTCGATTACGCGGCATTTGTTGACCGAGCCCGCGGCTCGCTCTTCGAGCTGGATACCTGGGTGTTGCTCGCACATCGACGCGGATGGGTTGACTCGGCGGTTCAATCCGAGATTGAGCGTGAGATTGCGACCATCAGCCTGATGCTCCTCAGCCTGGCGAACAAGCTCCGCCAGAGCGCGGCCCTCACATCTCGCTCCACCCCGTACGAATTCCGGGAAGAGTAGCCCGGTCCATGCCCCGGCTTTCTCCCCTTCTCCCCTTCTCCCTTTCTCCCGTTCTCCCTTCTGCTCCCTTTCCCCTATGTCGACGGTTCGATTATGTGTGGTAGGGTGACCGGCGGTGGGGGCGGAGTTCGAGATTGCTAAGAAACGCACAATCGCGGCTGGCGCTGGTGCTGGCCGTTTTGGGCCTGGCGGGTATGGCCGCCACGCTGGCCGCTTCTTCTTCGAAGGCGGACGACGACACGATGGTGTTCCGCGCGGTGGCGCCCCAGCTGGCGGGCGATAGCGCCGAGGGCTTCAGCACGTTCGCGACCACAACGCCGGTTTCGCCGACCGCGACCGCTACGCCGACCGGGTTCGGGTGCGTGGGGCCGCGTTCGGCCATCCGCACGCTGACGGACGACGGCGCGGGGTTTTCGCGGTCGGCCGGGGCGACGAGCCTGGCTCAGCTGCTGCTGACGGCGAAGCCGGAGAGCGCTCCGGGGCTTAGCCGTGTTTCGCCGGAATCGAGCGTGGTGAGTTTCGAGGCGTACATCATTTCGACCTCGAACGGCCTGGGGAGCGTGGTGGCGAATATCGCGAACACGCCGGGCGACTTCCAGGTGCAGGCGGGGTTCCCGCTGCAGCCGTGCATCGAGGACGCGACGGACGCGGACCGTGGTGCGATGAATTCGGCGCGGATTGCGCTGCAGCAGGCGTGCGGCCAGCCGGGCGCGGGCTCGCTTGGCGGCAAGGTGGTGGTGGAGGGGGTCCCGCACTGGCGCGAGCAGAACGGTCAGCAGGTGCTTTCGATCTGGCCGGTGCTTTCGTTCGAACTGGCGGACGGGTGGACCTGCAAGGGGGTGCCGCCGACCGCGACGCCAACGACGACGCCGGTGCCGGATATCGACGTGCTGTACCTGAGCGTGAACCCGCAGTTCGTGCAGGTGGGCCAGAGCGTGGAAGTGGTGGCGATGCCGCAGCCGCCGGCGCCGGGTCGCAGTTGCACGTTCAATACCTACTCGGACGCGGACCTGAACACGTGGCAGAACCTGCCGGGGATGGGGACGAAGACGACGAACGCGGAGGGCGAGGCTTCGTGGACGGTGGCCATCCCGGAGGGCGCGGTACTTGGGCAGGGGCGGTTCCAGGTGAGCTGCGAGGGTGGTTCGAACGCGGTGAAGATTATCGTCGTCGACTGACGTCGACGACGATGAGGTGAAAGGCTCAAGTCGAAAGGTGAAAGTGCCCGGCGTGCCGTGGCGTCGACAGGCGGCACCGCCGCGTCGACAATCCCCTCCGTGACGATGCCTTTGCCTGAGCCGGAAACGCAGACGGAAACTGCCGCCGTGGAGACGCCGCCGGGGCGGCCGGTGTTGTTCCGGCTGACGCATTCGAAGATCCAGCAGTTCCAGCGGTGCCGGAAGCAGTACTGGTTTTCGTACGTGAGCGGGCTGGATTGGCCGGAGCAGACGGATTCGCCGGCGGCGCTGGTGGGGAATGGGGTCCACCGGGCGATGCAGAAGCTGTGCGAGACGGGCGAGCCTGAGGACGGGGCGCACGAGCTGGAGCTGTACCTGCGGATGCCGAAGCACGAATCGGCGGGGCCGGGGACGGAGTTCTATTCGGTGGCGTTCGATATCTACGCGAACGGGGTGGGGGCGCACCAGTCCATCGAGAGCGAGGAGCGGTTCGCGGAGATGGATACGTGGGTGCCATCGCACCGGCGGGGCATCAACGTCCGGGCGAAGGTGGACCGGGCTGACCGGCTGGAAGCGGCCCGGTGGCAGCTGATCGACTGGAAGACGGGCAAGTTCGACCTGGACGACGCGGTCGATGCGCAGCTGGATATCGCGCACCTGGTTTTGCGGACGATGCTGCGGTTGCCGAGGGAGGCGACGGTTCGGGCGGTGGGCTGGAACCTTCGGAGCGGGGAGCAGCGGGTTCGGGAGCTGACGCGGGACGACGCGATCAAGACGGTGAATTACCTGGCGCGGCTGGCGGAGCGGCTGCAATCGCTGACGGAGTTTCCGGCGACGCCGGGGCCACAGTGCACGTTCTGCAACTGGCGCTCCCGCTGCGAGGAGGCTGCGACGACTGAGCGCGTTGGGATCGACTGGCTGGATGAAGAGTGGGAGCGGGA
>CALFYR010000549.1 GCA_937954195.1 uncultured Dehalococcoidia bacterium | reverse complement strand
CTGGCGCGGGGCATTTCGTTGGCTCGCGCCAGCGCCCACGGAGGGGCGCGACTACGAGCCGCCGCCGGGGATTGCTTCGGCGGCGTCCGCGGGGGCCACAGGTTTGGGAGCGACGGGGACGGGTTGGCCGGGGGGCGGGCCCATGGTCCGACGGAGGGGGAGCTCTTTCAGGATGATGGCGAAGATCGCGCAGACGAGCGCGGCCCCGAAGGCTGCGATAAAGATGCGGCGGACGGCGACGACGACGCTCTCGCCCTGGGCAAGTTCGGCCCGTTCGAGGATGGCTTCACCGTTCGGAAGCGCCAGGACCTGCCGCTGGATGGCGGCGTACTCCTGTTCGTTGAGTCGGATGGTGGGGGCCTGGAGGTCGGCGACGACTTCGGGCCCCACGGCGGCGCGGTCATCGGCGGAGAAGCGGTCGGCGAATTCGCTGGAGTAGGAGTTGGCGAGGATGGCGCCGAAGACGGCGATGCCGAGGACCGACCCGATCTGGCGGAAGAACTGGGACGACGAGCTGGCGACGCCGATGTACTGCTGGCTCACGGCGTTCTGGACCACGAGTGACATGGTTGGAAGGACGAGCCCAAAGCCGAGCCCGAGAACGACCATGATGGCGCTGATCTGCCAGAGCCTGGTATCGAGGGAGATCGTGGTGAGGAGGGCGAGGGCGGCCGCGATGAGGACCGTGCCGAAGACGGTTATCCACTTGTACTTGCCGAGCCGGGAGATGACCTGCCCGCCGATGACGCTCGTGACGAGGACGCCGATGCTCTGCGGCGTGGTAATGACGCCTGATTCGGTGGCGGAGGCGCCGAGGGCGGTCTGTACGTAGATGCCGAGGAACTGGAAGGCGCCGAACACGCCGACACCGAAGGTGAAGACGATGATGTTCGAGATGAGAAAGACCTGGTTCTTGAACAGGTGGAGCGGAAGGATGGGTTCGGGGTGGCGGGCTTCCTGGAGAATGAAGAGGAGCAAGGTGACGCCGGAGAGCGCGAAGAGGCCGATGATTTCGAACGAACCCCAGGGGTAGGTTTCGCCGCCCCAGACGAGCGCGAGCAGTATCGAAACGGACGAGACACTGAGGAGGGTTGCGCCGACGAGGTCGAGCTTCGGCGAGGCGTGGCGGACCTTCGAGGGCAGGTTGAAGTAGATGGCCGGCATGGCGATGAGGCTGACGGGAATGTTGATGTAGAAGACCCAGCGCCAGCTAAGGGTATCGGTGAGGAAACCGCCGGTGGTGGGGCCCAGGACACTGGCGAGGCTGAACATGCCCGTGAAGAGGCCGATGTACTTGCCGCGTTCGGCCGGGCTGAAGAGGTCGCCCATGGTGGCGAAGACGGAGGCGAAGATCATGCCGCCGCCGAGGCCCTGGACGGCGCGCATCCAGATGAGGAAGGGCATATTCGGGGCGGCGCCGCAGGCGGCGGAAGCGACCATGAAGAGGAAGACGCCGCCGATGAGGAACAGCTTTCGACCGTAGATATCGCCGAGTTTGCCGACGAGCGGGATTACGACGGTGGACGTCAGCATGTAGCTGGTGAACAGCCAGGAGAGCAGGTTGAAGCCACCGAGATCGGCGAGGATGCGCGGCGTTGCTGTTGAGACGACCGTCTGGTCGAGCGCCCCGACGAAGAGGCAGACCATGAGGCTGCCGAGGAGGAGCCATCGCTGGCGGGAGTTCATGGTTTCGCCGAGCGGGAGATCGGCAGGGGAAGGGTTCATGCGGTGGCGTACCAACCTCGGATGCGAGTCAACGTGACAGCGCAGGGTACATAGTTTGCGTCAGGCGAACAATCGAGGTTCGCCCGTATTTCCGGGTAGGTGACGGAGGTTGCCCACCTCAGAAGGTGAGGATGGCGCGGCCAGCGATCTTGCCAGTCTCCAGGGCATGGACGGCTTCGTTGATCTGCTCGATCGGGTAGCGGGTGGTTACCAGCGCATCGAGGTCCAGGTCGCCTTCGGCGTACCAGCGGAGGAACATCGGGAAGTCGCGGTCAGGGCGGCAGCTGCCGCCGATGCTGCCGATGTACTTCTTCTCGCTGATGAGGAGGTCGCGGGCATCGAGCTCAACCGGCGTGGTGGGTACGCCCACGAGGGCAGCGGGCAGGAGAGGTTTTACCCGGCCTGCGGAACTCAATTGCCTGCACTGCTGTCAGCA
>CALFYR010000548.1 GCA_937954195.1 uncultured Dehalococcoidia bacterium | reverse complement strand
CCGGTGTGTGCCCCGGCATGTGAATGAAGGCCGCACCGGCTGCGAGCTGTTCGATCCCACTCCGCAGCCAGCGGGTCGGCTCGAACGGACGGTAGTGGAGGCTCGTTGGCCAGCGGCCGTCGCGTCCGGCGGGCCGGTATTCCTGAGCTGCTGTCAGCGCGATCTGCCATGCACGACGCAGTTCGAGGCCCTCCTGGACCTCCGCGGCGATCTCGGCGGGAGCTCCTGATGCAACAAGGAAGGCGCTCAGCCCGGCGAACTCGGTCTCGTCGAGTTGACGACCGCGTGCGAAGTGGGCATCCCGTTCGTGCAGCGCGACGTGCGTTCCGCGTTCCTCCCACCATTGGCCCAGGCCGGCGTGGTCGAGGTGGCCATGCGTGGCGATGACGGCGTCAGGCATCCCCGGGAGCTCCGCCGAAAGCACGTCTCGTGCGCCACGGAAGTCCGGGCCGGTATCGACCAGAAGGCTCTCGGTACCGGAACGGAGCAGATAGACGTTGTTGTAGGCAAGCTTCAGGCGGTGGACGGAACGCACGCCCGGAGTGTATTCGTCCCCACGGCTTCACCGAAGGTCGCGCCGGAAGGTTGCGGCCAGTACCATCCGCGCCATGACAACCATCGACCAGGCTGAGCGGCTCTCGCAGGACGATGTCCTGCGTATCAAATCGATTGCCGAGCAACTCCAGGAGAGCGTTGAGCGCGTGATCGTCGGCAAGACAGAAGTGGTGCGGCTCGCGCTCGTCGCCCTGCTGTGTGAGGGTCACATCCTGCTCGAGGATGTGCCGGGAATCGGCAAAACAACCATGGCGAAGGCCATCGCGAAGTCCCTCGGGTGTTCGTTTCGCCGCATCCAGTTCACGCCGGACCTGATGCCCTCAGATATCACCGGGATCAACTACTACAACCAGAAGCTTGGCGAGTTTGTCTTTCGCGAAGGGCCGCTGATCGCGCAGGTGGTGTTGGCCGACGAAATCAACCGCGCCACGCCGCGCACGCAGGCGGCGCTTCTCGAAGCGATGGAGGAGCGCCAGCTCACCGTCGAAGGCGTCACGACCACGCTGCCCAGGCCGTTCCTCGTGGTCGCCACCCAGAACCCGGTCGAGCTCGAAGGAACGTTCCCGCTGCCAGAAGCACAGCTGGACCGCTTCCTCGTGCGACTCAAACTCGGCTACCCGGATGAGGCGGATGAGGATGAAATCCTTCGCCGGTTCGAGACGGCGAACCCTCTGGATACGCTCGAGCCAGTCATCGACGGCGACGAACTGACACGTCTCGCGGTGGCGCTCAAGAACCTTCACGTCGATCCAGCGGTACGCCGTTACGCGGTGCAACTTGTGCAGGCAACGCGACAGGATGCGGCGTTCGAACTCGGCGCCAGCCCTCGCGGGAGCCTCGCCCTGTTCCGCACGGCACGGGCGCTGGCGGCTATGAGCGGGCGCGATTACGTGCTTCCCGATGACGTGAAGACTATGGCCCCATATGTGCTCCCGCACCGATTAATCCTCTCGACCCAGGCGCGGCTGCGTGGGCGCAATGCCGATGAACTCCTTAGCGAACTGCTGCACCGGGTTCCGGTGCCGATCGGCGCCTGACGATGCCGTTTCGCGAAGCCTGGCTCGCGCTTGGAATTCTTCTCTTCCTGATCGGGTTTGGTGCCGGACAACCGAGCATCGCCGGCGTCGGGCTGGTCATCATCGTCTTGGGCTGGGTCGCCCGCTTCTGGAGCAAGCACCTGTTTGACCGGGTTACGCTGAAGCGTGAGATGCCGGAGAACCGCGTCTTCATCGGGGAGCGATTGCCACTGAGCGTCGAACTCTCCAATGCGAAAGCACTCCCGCTTCCCTGGTTCGAATGGCGACTCTCGCTGTCCGAGGAGCTCCCCGTGGAAGGCGAGCAGCTCGCCTCGTCCGCCGTCCCCGGGATGAAGTGGCTCTACCGCCGGGGAGCGCTTGGCTGGTACCACAAGCAAGCCTGGAAGTTCACGATTCTTCCCGACCGTCGCGGCTACCACCAGGTCGGTCCCGGGAGCATCAAGTCCGCCGACCTGCTAGGCGCGTTGCCGCGGACGATCGAGGACGATCGGCGGGACTCCATTGTGGTTTTCCCGGAAGTGTTCACGCTGGACGAACTCGGG
>CALFYR010000547.1 GCA_937954195.1 uncultured Dehalococcoidia bacterium | reverse complement strand
CCACAACCAGCGATTTGCCCGCGCCCGTCTCGCCGGTGAACACGGTGAGTCCCGCCCCCGGTTCGAGCACAACCGACCGGGCTACCGCGAAGTCCGTGATCTCCAGTCGCTCAAGCACGCGGACCCATTGTGCTCGAAAGCTGCATCTCCAGCTTCTCCGCCAGCTCGGAGTAGAACGTCGCCGGCTCCCGGAACCGGACAAACCGCGTGACGTGCTCGCTCTGCCGCACCATCACCCGCACGCCGGAGTTCACCGGCACGTCCTCCTGGCCATCCACGCTCACAATCGCGCCGTGGTCCGAGGTCACTTCCATTTCGACCACGCTTTCGGGCTGCAGCACCAGCGCGCGCCCCAGCGCCAGGTGGGCGGCAACGGGCGTGAGCACGAGGTGGTGCTCCGTCGGCGCCAGGATCGGCCCGCCAGCACTGAGCGAATAGCCTGTGCTCCCGGTGGGAGTAGCCACGATAATCCCGTCGCACCGGTAAATCGCCAGCCGCGACTTATCGATATGCACGTCCACGTAGATCGGCCGCCCGGGCGAGTTCCGGCTCACCACCACGTCGTTCAACCCGTGGTACGAAGCCACCGTACTCCCGTTGTCCTTGATGTCCGCCCGGACCATCAGGCGCTCTTCGAGCCGCCACTCCTGTGCCACGATCTTCTCGATCGCCTGGAAGCAGTCCCGCGGGCTCATGTCGGTCAGGAATCCCAGGCGCCCCATATTCACGCCGAGGATGGGCGTCTCGCGCGGCACCACCACTCGGCTCGCCCGCAGTACCGTGCCGTCACCGCCAACGCACGCCACCAGCTCGGCGCCGTCCAGCGCTTCCTTTGGTGGATCGCCCCAGGCGTCCGCCACGGCGCAAGTCACACCTCGCCGTCCAAGCTCCTGGGCGAGCTGGTTCGCGAACGCGGCTGCCCCTTCGCTCCGCGGCGCATGAAACACCACAGCTCGCTTCAGCATGGAGACGCTCCGGGGGACGGGGTTCGCAGATGCACGAGATACTCCGTGTTCCCATCGCCTCCGCGAATGGGCGAGGGAATGATGCCACACACTGCCCATTCCTCGCTGGTAGCCCACGTTACGAACTCCTCCCGCACGCGCTCCAGCACCGCCTCGTCCTTGATCACCCCGCCACGCGGCACATCCGCGGGGCCTGCTTCGAACTGCGGCTTGAGCAACACCACACCCGTCGTCCCCGCCGCCACCCGCCGCGCCACCGAAGGAAGTACCTTCGTGAGCGAAATGAACGACAGGTCCGCCACGAACAGGTCCACCGGCGGCAGTTCGGGCAAGTCGCGCGCGTTCGTCCCCTCCATGAGCGTCACGCGCTCGTCCTCGCGCAACCGCTGGTGCAACTGCGCCCGCCCGACATCCACCGCCAGCACACTCGCCGCCCCCCGCTGCAGCAGGCAATCCGTGAATCCGCCCGTCGATGCCCCCAGGTCCATGCACCGCAGCCCCGTTACATCAATCCCGAACGCATCCAGCGCGCCCTCGAGCTTGTGCCCGCCGCGGCTCACGTACCGCTCCGGCTCGGTCACCTCGAGCGCCGCGGTCGAGTCCAACATCTGCGCCGGCTTCACCAGGGTCAGTGTCCCCACTCGCGCACGCCCGGCCATAATCAGCTGGCGCGCACGCTCCCGCGTCTCGGCCAGCCCACGCTCCACCAGCAGCACATCAGCCCGGACCTTCGCCATGGGCAAAGGCTAGCACGCGGGAACCCTTGACCCGCGTCCTACAATCCGAGAAATGGCCCGCGCCCTCGTCGATCACCTCGTCCGCCTCTGCGACGAAGCCTTCCGGCAACCGCATTCGAACGACGGCGACTCGCCTTCGCTTCTCGCGAACTTCTCCGCTGTGCCCGCCGAAGCCCTCGACTGGCTGCCTCCCGGAGGCAACCGTTCAATTCGGGAAATCTTCGGTCACGCGGCGAACTGCAAGTACCTCTACGACGACCACGCCTTCCGCACAGCGACCCTCGGCTGGGCATCCGAACCCGGCTGGCCGGCGAATTTCGCCTCGCTCAGCCCCGAAGAACTCGTGACCTGGGCCGAAGAAGGGCAACGACTCTGGCTCGAAAGCATCGCCGCACTCGAATCCGATGACGAACTCGATCGCCCGCGCCGGGCGGCGTGGGGCGAACTCAAGCCCACCAGCGCGCTCGTCACCGCCCTCCTCCACCACGACGCCTACCACGCCGGCGAAATTAACCACATCCGCGCTCTCTTCATGGGGAATGATCGCTGGGCCTTCCTCTAACGACCGCCACCCCAACTTCCCGTAATCTACGCACCATGACCCCGCAAGAGCGTGTCCAGTCCGCCCTCGAAGCCCTC
>CALFYR010000546.1 GCA_937954195.1 uncultured Dehalococcoidia bacterium | reverse complement strand
GACTTCATCGGCTTCTACCGCTGGCACATCCCCGACCCCATCGTCTTCCGCGAATCGTGCACCGTCACCATCCAGCAGATCGGCTTCACCCTCTTCACCGAGGGACAGGAAGAACAGTTGGCCGCCTACGAACGGACGAACCCGCCCGCGGGCCGCGGCTGGAGCCGTAATCACTCGCCTGGCGTCCTCGTCAGCGGCATCGCCGAGCGCGTCGATGATTACTGCGCGACCGCCTTCGTCTACTGTTCGGCGCCCCAGCCGGTACCCCGCCTCGATGTCGCCGCCGCCCTCGCCGATATCGGCCGCAAGGAGTACGAACGCCCCTCCGGCATGGAACGGCGATTCTTCGGAGTCTGAAGCCTTAACCCGAGAATGCGGGTACTCCCGTAGTGCAAAACGCGATGGTTCGCGGCTACCGTTGGGATCACGAGCCCTGGCCTGCCCGCCTCCCCGGGTAGCTGCGGATGGGTCCTTGTGTGGAGCAGGTGGGTCCAACGGTGTCTTCAGGCGGTAGTGTTTCGTCCAGCGGCTCCGAACTCGAGGACCGCTACCTTTCGCTCTCAGAAGAATTCGAACAGCTCCGGATGCACCTCCCGGACGCCCTCCTCGAAATCGAACTCCCCTCCCTCCGCGTCACCTACCTGAACCAGATGGCCATGGCGCTCCTCGGCTACACCACCGGCGATGTCGTGAACGGCATCCGCGGGCTGGACCTTCTCAATGCCGAAAGCGGCGCGCGCGCCCTCGCCATCAATATCGAACACATGCGCACCACCGTCGCCGAAGGCAAGCCCTACCAGCGCCAAAAAGGCCAGACCACCTACGACTTCACCATGGTCCGCAAGGATGGCTCCACCTTCGCCGCCGAAGTCCAGGGCGCGTACATCCTCGATCGGCACTCCTTCCCGATCGGCGCCCGCTACATGTTCCGCGAGACAACCGGCCGCCTCAAAGCCGCCGAAGAACTGCGCCGTTCGAACCGCCTCCTTCAGGCGCTCGCCGAAGCCCAGGCCGAATTCATCCGCGCCGGGGATTCACCCGCCATCTTCGATTCGCTCCTCACCACACTCCTCGAACTCACGGAAAGCTCCTACGGCTTCATCGGCGAGGTGCTCTACGACCGCGACGGCGCTCCCTACCTCAAGTCCATGGCCATCACCGATATCAGCTGGGACGAGCACACGCGCGCCACGTACCAGGCCCACGTCCCGGAAGGTATGGAGTTCCGCAACCTCCGCACGCTCTTCGGCAGGGTGATGGTGACCGGCACGCCGCTCTTCACCAACGAACCCGCGAACCACCCCGCCGCGGGCGGCATCCCTGCCGGCCACCCGCCACTCAACGCCTTCATGGGCCTGCCCATCCACGCCGCTGGCCGCGTCATCGGCATGGTGGGAATCGCCAACAGGCCCGGCGGCTACGACGAAGGAGTGATGTCCTTCGTCCAGCCCTTCCTCACCACCTGCGGCACCATCATCGAAGCCCGCCGCAACAACCGCCTCCGCCTCGAAGCCGAAGAGCGCCTCGAACTTGCCCTCCGCGGCGGCGACCTCTCGCTCTGGGACTGGCACGCCGAAACCCACCGCATGACCGCCACCTCCGGCGCCGCCACCGTCGCAGGCGCGGGCGATGGCGGCCTCCCGGCGGTCGAATGGCTTCGCAACGCGGTCCACCCGGATGACCGTGGACTCGTCGATGGCGCGTTCCGCTCCGTCTTCCAGGGCGAATCCCCCGCGATTGAGTGCGAATTCCGGTTCCAGATGCGCAACGGCGAATGGGGCTGGGTCCTCGCCCGCGGCACCGTCGTCGAACGTGATGCAGAGGGACGGCCTCTCCGGCTCGCCGGAAGCTTCCAGAACATCACGCGCAGCAAGAACGCCGAACTCGAACGCCACCGGCTCGAACTCCAGGTCCGCCAGAGCCAGAAGCTCGAAAGCCTGGGCGTGTTCGCCGGCGGCATCGCCCACGACTTCAACAACATGCTGACCGCCGTGCTCGGCAACCTCTTCATGCTCCGGGAATCACTGCAAACGCCGCAGCAGCAAGAGTTCGCGGCCGAAGCCGCCCATGCCGCCGAACGCGGCGCCGAGCTCGTGCGCCGCCTGCTCACCTACGCCCGCCCCGAAGTCGATTCCGCCGAACTCATTCCGCTCGAAACGCTTATCGATGAGACGGCCACGCTCGCCCGCAGCATGCTCACGCCACAGGTCCGCCTCTCGGTCCGCAAGAGCCGTGATGGTGGCGTCGTCTCCGGAAGCCGCACCGCGCTCGAACAGGTGCTCCTCAACCTCGTGATCAATGCCCGCGATGCAATGCCGTCAGGTGGCACCATCACCATCGCCCGCCGCGTAACCAACGTCGGACCCCGCAACCGCTGGGCGCCGCCCGAACTCGCCCGCGGCCGCTACCACGTCATCTCCGTCACCGATACCGGCTCCGGCATGACCCACGAAACCATCGAGCGCATCTTCGACCCGTTCTTCACCACCAAACAGGTGGGCGAAGGCACCGGCCTGGGTCTCCCCACCGCGCTCAGCATCGCCCGCGCCCACGGCGGCTGGCTCGCCGTCGAAAGCACCCCCGGCCAGGGCAGCACCTTCCGCCTGCTCCTCCCCTATAAGGAAGCCTAGGACGCCAAAACGCCCGGACCTCGGGCCCGGGCGCCTGCTCAGAGATTGTGTCGCGGTTACCTACACCCGCACGCCAACCAGCTTCGCCAACTTCACGCTGTTGAACAGCGCCAGCCCCGCGTACCACTTCACACGGATGCGGCTCGCGTCCTTCGTTTCCAGGCTGCCAACCCGCTCGACCGTCAGGCCGCCCGGTGCCGTCAGCCCGCTGAGCGCGCCTTCGCCGAACTGCATCGCGAAGATGCTGCTGCAGTCCTCGCTCGTGCCCACCGTCTGTTCGTCGCTGATGAAGTCGTTCAGCCCGATGGGGATGCCATCGTAGAACTGCACCATCTGCCCGAACTCGTCCCGGTCCGCCTCCAGGAACCCGCCCGAATCGCGCGCCAGTTCGTTCAGCGTCCGCCGCGACCGCCGGCTCATCAGCAACAGGTCCGGCTTCCCGCCGCGGACCGTGTCGATCAGCTCATCGAGCTTCTCCAGCGTCAGCGTGCCGCCGTTCGTGCCCATGCTCACGGTCTGCCCGCCGCCGCACAGCACGTCGATGCCGTCGAAGCTCTTCGCGTTCACGCTGTCGTCGCCGTTCACGAACGTATCGTCGAACAGCGCCTGCACCGCCTTCGACTTCAGCTGAACGACCGCCGCCTCCAGGTCCTGCAGGTTCGAACGCGTCGACTTGAGGAAGTTGTCGATGTCCGCGTCGCCGCCAAGGATCTTCAGCGTTGCCGTCGCCTGCGTGAACGTCGGCGTGCTCTCGTCCCAATCATCGCCGACATCGTAGAAGTCGGCCGAAGGCGCCGCGTTCTCCCGGTTGTAGGTCAGCCCGTTGCCGACGATTTCGATGAACGGCAGCCGCTGAAGGACGGGGCTCTCCTGCGCGATCGTCTCGATCACGCCGGTGAGCAGGGTGTCGTTGCTGAGCTTTGCGGCCTCCGCAAGGGTAAGTGCCACGTCGATGCCTCCATGAGGGGAATGGCATCGATGGTTGGGGGTGGCCCGGGGAGGGCGAAGGCCGCGATGTCACCGGAGTCGGAGATGCCTGCCACCGATCGGGCCGCCACCGCCGGAAATCGCAAATCGACAATCGGAAATCGCCTACCGCCTGATCCCCGGCGTCTCCTTCCGGTACATCCCCTCGCGCCAGTCCAGCGCGCCCTTCAGGCCCGTGCCCGCTTCGGTGCTCTCGCGCATCTTGTCCTGCCAGGCGTAGCTGAAGCTCGTCATCTGCCCCATCGCGTCCAGGTCGGTCGAACTCCGAACCGACGAATAGATGCCCATGTTTTCGTAGAAGCGGTTCATATTGAGTTTCAGGATCGCCAGGTGGTCCGCGGTGGAGTTCGCCAGCCGGTCCGCCAACCCGATGGTGTACTCCTCGAGGTTCTCCTTCGGCCAGGCGTAGTTGATCATGCCGATGCGTTCGGCTTAGGCGCCGGAGATGGAGTCGCCCGTGTAGTACAGCTCCTTCGCCTTCCGCATCCCGATCACCAGCGGCCAGATGACTCCAGTCC
>CALFYR010000545.1 GCA_937954195.1 uncultured Dehalococcoidia bacterium | reverse complement strand
CTGGGCCGACGCGAAGGCGGTGGATGGGCGCGCTGCCGGCGTCCCAACACCGAACAGGGCTGCGACGATGGGAGCCACCGCGACGAGTGCGCCGACAAGGCTCACGCCCACGATCAGCCTCGTCAGGCGCGATTGACCGCTCCCGGCGGATTGCATTGTTACTGCCAAATGGTTGGCTCCAGTTCTGAGTAGGAATCGAGATCGCGCACCCATCCAAGGAACGATGCGCCGGCTGTTTCGGTGATGACTTCCCGATGATCGGGGCTGCCCAGTTCAAGCGACTGGTTGAGCGGGGCGTATCGGTCGCTGCCCGCGCCGAACGATGTGGCTACCACCAGGTCGCCCTGGGGTGACCAGCGCTCGGGCCTGATGTACGCCGACGTATCGTCGGGTTCGGAAAGCTGGAGCGAGCCGCCGGGCCCGCCAAATTCGGGAAGAACCGCGCCGGGTCGCCATACGCTCCCGAGCTGGTTCCCGTTCGAAGGCATGGTCGTAATGGTCCCCGTGGCGATCGCCAGCGTGCGCCCCACGAATGAGCGCGATGAAGCCCCGAGGACATCGACGAAGGCCAGTCGGGAACCATCAGGGCTCAGCGACCAGTCCGCCGTCCGCCCGGGGCTCAATTCCGCGACGCGAGTGACTTCACCGGCGCGTTCCATCCAGAGGTTTGACCCGGCGTTGTTCACCACCACCCAGAAAAGCCGTGTCCCATCGATGCTGTATCCCACGGTGGCGACGTTTCGTGCTCGCTCGACGGTTGTGACCACCCGGGATTCGCCGGAGAACGCGTTTACCTCGATGACGTCCACCGCGCCGGGACCTTCCAACGTTGAGACCGTCTTCACAGCTGTTAGCCGCGAGCTGTCCGGCGCCCATGCAATCGTCGAAAGGTGGTCAAACGAACCAATGACCGGAAGCGCATCAACCCGTGCACCCGATATCGTGAGGAGCGTCATGCGGGCGAACGACTGTGTGCCGGAACTCAGGATGGCAAGAGTCCGGGCATTCGGGGATGCCGAGCCGCGAGCGTGGAGTCCGCTAATTGCGACATCGAAGCTGTAGACGCTAAGCGGTTCGCTGCCGGTGGCGCTTCCGCGGACCATCACGTGGTCTCGGCCGTCGATCGGCTCGATGTATGCGATGGACCGCACATCGGCGATGGGAGAGTACGGAAACGCCTCGCCATCGGTAGAAACCCGGCCGGGAGCAAATACGGCCCAAGCGCCAACAACGCCCGCGACGACGAGCGCGGCGAAAAGCAATCTTCCAAGGACACGGGGGAAGTGGAGGCCATGCCGAACCCCGGGAACGAGCACGCGGCTACCTCGCGCTTGCGGGTGGTCTCCCACCCCGGTCTTACGCTGGCTCGACTTCCAGCGCTTCGGCCTGCTTTCGAAGCCCGCGGCGCCCCCGCGGCACCGCTGTTTGCGCCACATGGCGCCGCCGGCGAGCGGACTCGATCCCGCCTGCCGACTCCGCGAACGTAACCTCCACTCGATCAACCGTCAATCAGGGTTAACCGATCCTTGCTCCGCTCCTAACCGGCCCAATGCGCGAACCTGTGCTACGTTTCCCGCCACATGCTCCTCTATCTCAACGACCTCCTGGAGAACCCGGCGGCAGGTTTGGTGTACGTCGCCGCCTTCGGCGTTGCCGTGCTTACTGGCCTGGCCTTCCATGAGTTCTGCCACGCCTGGTCCGCCAACGAATTGGGCGACGACACGGCGAAACGCCAGGGCCGGCTCACTCTGAATCCGGTCAAACATCTTGACCCCATCGGCACGACACTCCTGTTCGCCGTTGGCTTTGGCTGGGCGAAACCCACGCCGGTAAACCCGTGGCGCCTGCGAGCCGGACCCCGGCGCGGCGGGGCGCTCGTTGCGTTCGCCGGGCCAGCCTCCAACTTCTTCTTTGCTGCCCTCGCGGCGGTCCCGATTCGGCTCGGCCTTATCGAGTCTGACCTGCCATCAATCGAAGCCATAATCCGATTCGGCAGTGGGATGGACTACGCCTTCCTCTTTCTCCAGTTCGTCGTCGTGCTCAACGTGCTGCTTGGGGTCTTCAACCTGATTCCCATCCCTCCGCTCGATGGCTTCAAGGTGATCACCGGCATCGTCCCGCGCGAGGTTGCCCGGGCGCTCGAACAGCTCGCCCCCTGGGGGCCCGGCATCCTGATGGGAATGTTCCTGATGGGCTTCCTTATCGGATGGAGCCCCCTCTGGTGGATGATCGACCTGGTCTACGACGACATACTCTCCATCATCATCGGCACCTAGGCATTGCGGCTTCGCGAAACCATGACCTTGCTGTGCTAGCCTTATCGGTACACGCGAGCGGCGGATTTCGGACGCAAACCAGGGGTCACCATGGCGCAATCTCGCATCTCCATCATCGGCACCGGCCTGATCGGCGCCTCTATTGGCCTGGGCCTCGCTTCGCGTCCGAATCGACAATACGAAATCGTCGGCGCCGACCGCGACCGGGGAGCCGCCCGCGCAGCCAAGAAGGTCGGCGCGATCGATAAGGACGTTGGCTCGCTCGAAGAAGCCGTTTCCGGCGCGGGGCTCGTCATCATTGCCGTCCCCGTCGTCGCTGCCCGCCAGATCATCCAGGATGCCGGCCGCTACGTCGAAGCCGGCGCAGTCGTGACGGACGTCTGCAGCACAAAGGCCGACATCATGCGGTGGGCGCAAGAGTACCTCCCGGACTCGGTCCACTTCGTGGGTGGCCACCCGATGGCGGGCTCCGAAAAGAGCGGCCCCGATGCCGCACGTGCCGATCTCTTCAAGGACGCGACCTGGGCAATCACTCCCTCACCTCGAGCCGACGAGCGTGCGGTGAGCATGGTGCTCGGTTTCGTCGAAGCCCTCGGCGCCTACCCGCTTTACATCGACCCCGCAGAACACGACCAGTACGCGGCGGCGGTAAGCCACGTTCCGCTGCTTACCTCCGTGGCGCTGTTCCGCATGATCCGCGACAGCCAGGGGTGGGAAGACGCTTCGTTGCTCGCAGGTCCCGGCTTCAAGGACCTGACCCGCCTCGCCAGCGGCGACCCACAGATGTCCCGCGACATCATGATGACCAACCGAGAGGCCATCCTGCACTGGGTTGGACGCCTCCAGCAGGAGCTGGAGACCATCAAGGCGGCCCTGAACGAGGGCACGGAACCTGTTTACGACCTCTTCCGCAGCACCCAGATGGACCGGGACACGTACATCACGAATCCGCCCGTGCGCCGCAGGCCCGAAGGTGTGGAGGCCCCCTCCGCGCAGGACGCGCTGGGTCGCATGTTCGTGGGCGGCATGTACGACCGCCTCAAAGAGATCACCAATAAGCCCGCACCTGGCATCGCCGACAGCGATGAGCTTCGCCGCAAACTCGAAGCGCGGGACGAGCGGCGGTGATCGTCAACCGGCCCGGCCGCATTCGCGCCACCATCGAGGTCCCCTCGGACAAGTCGATTTCACACCGCTCGCTCATCTTCAACGCCATCGCGACGGGGACGGCGAGGGTCGAACGCATACTTGAGTCTGAGGACGTGCGCTCCACGGCAGCGTGCCTCTCCGCCCTTGGCGTGCCCATCGACTGGCCCGAAGGTTCGTCGACCGCCACGGTGACCGGCCAGGGCCTGCACGGCCTGTTCGAAAGCGACGATGTGCTGGACTGTGGAAACAGCGGCACTTCGATGCGTTTGCTCATGGGACTTCTCGCCGGGCACCCCCTTCTGAGCATCCTCACCGGCGATGGGTCGCTCCGAAAGCGGCCGATGGCGCGCGTTATCGGGCCGCTTCGGCGCATGGGAGCCGATATCCACGCCCGTACGGGCGATACGCTGGCACCCGTCGTCATCAAAGGCGGAGGGCTAAAGGCGATCGACTACCCGTCGCCGGTCGCAAGCGCCCAGGTGAAGTCCGCCATCTTGCTCGCGGGTATGTACGCTGAGGGCCGCACGTCGGTCACCGAACCAGCCGCCAGCCGGGACCACACCGAACTTCTGCTGCGGGCCATGGGCGCGCCGGTGGTGTCCGAAGGCGTCCGCGTGACGATCGAGCCGCCATCGCGCCTACAGGCACTCTCGCTACGCGTCCCCGGCGACATCTCGTCTGCCGCGCCGTGGCTTGTCCTCGCGTCCTGTCACCCCGATGCAGAGATCCTCATTCGCGGCGTGAACGTGAACCCCACGCGTACCGGAATCCTCGACATACTTTCCGGCATGGGCGGCAACTACGAACTCCTGGAAGAACGAAATAGCGGCGGCGAACCGGTGGCCGACATCCTGGTCCGTTCCGCACAGCTCCATGGCACGGTGGTCGAAGGCAGCGTGATTCCCCGCGCCATCGATGAGCTTCCGCTCGTCTCGGTACTCGCCAGCTTCGCCGACGGAGAGACCGTCCTCCGCGACGCAAACGAGCTCCGCGTGAAGGAATCAGACCGGGTCGAGGCAGTGGTCAACGTCGTC
>CALFYR010000544.1 GCA_937954195.1 uncultured Dehalococcoidia bacterium | reverse complement strand
CACATCGTTCATGCCCGAACACGCGGATGTGTTCTTCGACCACATCCGGGCGGGCACCGAAAAAGCTGGCCGAACCCTGAAGGATGTGGACCTGCAGGTGGCTGCAGGCGTGGTCGCGTTCGGCGACGACATTGAGAAGCTGATTGCCCCGCGAAAACCCGGGCTGGCGTTCACGCTCGGCGCGATGGGCAGCCGCCAGCACAATTTCTACAACGCGGCGTACCGCCGGGCGGGGTACGCGGATGAAGCGGTAGCCGTGCAGAAGCTCTGGCTCGAAGGGAAGCGCGACGAAGCGGCGGCGCTGGTGCCCGACGAGATGGTGTTGCAGACGAACCTGATTGGGACGGAGGCGATGGTCCGCGAGCGGGTGCGCGTCCACAAGGCTGCGGGCGTCACAGCGCTGAGGGTTCAACCCGAGGGCAAGACCGTCGGTGAGCGGCTGGAAAACCTGGGGCGGATTGTGGAAATCGTGAAAGAGGAAGCGGGGGGGTGAATTTTCGATTGTCGATTTTCGATTGACGGTTGGCGTTGGGCGCACCGGGCTGCCGCGAGGCCGCCTGGCGGCACCACAGGCGTCGCTTCCTACCGGTCGCGGTACTGACGACGGAGGGGCGTGCGTGCTGACGGCTCGTTATTCGGGGTAGAGGCGGGGGAGGAGAACTTCGAGGGCCTGGGCCATCCGGGGGCCCGGGGCGCGGAGGAAGAGTTCGCGGTCCAGTTCGTGGATACGGTCATTGACCAGGGCCGGCACTTTCGGCCACGACGGGTCGGCGGCGATTTGATCCGCCAGGCCGCCTTCGCCGGAGGAGATGATCAGGACGACGTCCGGGTTCGTGGCGGCGGACTCGCCGACGCCGATGACGCCGAAACCGGGGATGGGTCCGCCTTCTGGCACTTCGCCGAGGACGTTCTCGCCTTCGAGCATGGAGATGAGGCTGCCCACGTAGGTCGTGGTGCCGCCGCCGAAGATGTCGCGGCCCCCGCCCGTGAGCACGAGTACGCGCGGGGCCGGATCGGGC
>CALFYR010000543.1 GCA_937954195.1 uncultured Dehalococcoidia bacterium | reverse complement strand
ATCGCCAGCAGCTTCCGTGGTGAGTAGCGGTCGGTCAGCCAGCCCGAGGCCACGGTCCCCACGATGTTGAAGAGGCCGATGACGCTCAGGATCCCGGCGGCCTGCCGTTCGGTGTACCCGTGTTCTGTCGCGTGGGGGATAAAGTGCGTGCCGATCAGGCCAATGGTGGTGAATCCGCAGACGCCGAAGCTCAGCGCCAGCAGCCAGAAATCGCGGGTCTTCAGGGCCTCGCTCATTGGAACGATCGGTTCGTGGCTCACGTCCGGCGATGCTTCGCCCCGTTTCACGCCGTACATCTCGAGGCCGACGTCGTTCGGCCGGCTGCGAAGGAGCACGAAGGTGATCGGCAGGACAATCGCCAGGGTGAGTACCGCCAACACGCCCACCGCTTCACGCCATCCCCACGCTTCAACCACCACGATGAGGATCTGGAGGAACACGAACTGGCCCGCGCTCGATGCGCCGCCGAGGACGCCGGTCACAAGTCCGCGGCGCTCCTTGAACCAGAGATTCGCCACGGTCGCGCTCAGGACGATCGAGGTCCCGCCCGAACCGAAGCCGACGAGCACACCCCAGAACAGGTGCATTTGCCAGAGGGTGCTCATGAACAGCGTCAGCACGGTGCCCAGGGCCGTCAGTGCCAGGAAGCCCAGGATGACCGGCCGGATTCCGTAGCGATCGATGAGCCGGCCCGAAATCGGCCCCGCGAGACCAAGCGTCAGGATCGACACGGAGAGCGCGTAGGAGATCTGGCTGCGGCTCCACGAGAAGTCGTCTTCGAGAGGCCGAATGAGGACACCGGGCGCGGAGCGTATTCCGGCGGTGACGAGCACGAGCACAAAGCAGATGCCCACCATTACCCACCCGTAGTGGACGCCGAACCTTGCCGCGAGCCCCGGTGGGCTCAGCGGGTGCGGCGCCCGAAGTGAGCCCGGTGGATCTGCCACTGCCATCGTGGAAGTGTAGGGCCCGCGCAGCGCTTCATGCGTGGGCCAATTTGGTCCGTTGCGTGATGCCACTCACACAGCCACTCAGGCTTCACATTCGCGCCGTGTGGCATAACAAAACCCGTGCCTATACTGGCCGCAATGGCCGAAACGCATGACCTCGAACTGGCTTCCAATGGGGAAGAAGACACGCGATCGCTCGGCGAGCGGCTCGGCAAGTCGCTTCGCAAGGGCGACATCGTGCTGCTCAATGGGGACCTCGGGAGCGGCAAAACCTGCCTTACCCAGGGCATCGGCCGCGGCCTCGATTGCCAGGCGCAGGTGAACAGCCCCTCCTTCGTCCTGATGAACGAATACGACGGCCGCGAGACCCTCTACCACGTGGACCTCTACCGCATCGAGGACGTGGAAGAGTTGGACGAGCTCGGGCTCTGGGATTACGCCGAAAAGGGCGTGCTCGTCATCGAATGGCCCGAACGCGGCGCGGACCTCCTCCCCGGCGATGGCCTCGTTATCGAACTCCGTCCTGGTCAGTTGGGCCCGAAGAGCCGGACGCTCCGCTTCCTCCCTCGCGGCCCGCGCGGCCAGGAACTCGTTGAGTCCCTCGGCGCAGCGTGAACACCATTCTCTGCATCGATTCCGCCTCCGAGCGCTTCGCGCTCGCCGTCGATACCGGCGGCGAAGTCCGGTCGTTTGAAGTCGAGGACACCCAGCAGCACACGCGCCAGCTCCTCCCGGCCATCGACCGGCTCCTTGATGGAGCATTCCCCCACGCCATCCTGGTTGTCACAGGTCCGGGCGCGTATGCCGGCATCCGCGTCGGCCTGGCGACCGCCGAGGGCATGGCTATCGCTAGGGACATCCCCATCTTCGGCATCGGGACCTTGGAGGCGGTGGCGCTGGCCTACGGAAGGCCCGGCGAAGTCCGCGCGATCCACCCCGCGGGCCGGGGGGAGTATGCGGTGCGGCAATTCGAAAATGGCAGCGCCTCGTCGCCGCTTCGCTTGACGAACCCGGAATGGCTGATCCCGCCGCTCGCCGGTGAGGGCGCCGGAGCGCTGAACGGCCTGGAAGTCACTCCGTTGCAGCGTTGCCTCGCCGCTCTCAAAGATCGCGCGCCGAAGATCCGCGCCGGCGAATTGGATGCCGGCGCCGAACCGTTCTACCTGCGCGAACCCAACATCACCGTCTCGCGGCGGCTTCGAACCGCTGCTTCATAACCCGGAGGTACTCATGGAACGCACCCTCTTTCTCGTGAAACCCGATGCCATGCAGCGTGGCCTCGCCGGCGAAATCATCCACCGCCTCGAACGGCGCGGCCTGCGCATCGCGGGCATGAAGCTGGTCCACATCACGCG
>CALFYR010000542.1 GCA_937954195.1 uncultured Dehalococcoidia bacterium | reverse complement strand
GAACGGCGGCTCGATCGCCATCGGCCACCCGCTCGGCGCCACCGGCGCCCGGCTGGTGCTCACCGTTGCGCACGAACTTCGCCGCAGCGGCGGCAAGTACGGCCTGGCCACCCAGTGCATCGGCGCTGGCATGGGCATCAGCACCATCATCGAAGCCGTCTAACCAGCGCTTCGGCAACCACACCACCAGAACGGGGAGGCGCAAGCCTCCCCGTTTCACGTCCCGGGAACACCCTCGCGTACGAGCGGTCTTGCCCAATCCCTTACCCCTGCACGTCGCTTCCAATTGAACTCTAAGAAATCACCCCCACCATGGGTGACACCTGAGACACGTGGGAGGTGCGGCCAATGAGCCGGACAATGAAAGTTGGTTTGGTCGCGGTCATCGCCATCGCGGCGCTGGGCGGCGCGTTCTGGTACTTCATCCTCCGGGATGATTCCCCGCCACCCGTCTCGCTCGATTCGGCCCTGGATACCATCGCCACGTCCACCCCGGCCGCCACCTCCACCACCGGTACCGGCGACCCCGCCCCTACCGCCACAACCGCCGCCGAACCGGCCGCCGGCGTCGAAGGCGATTGGGCCGTCGATACCTCCCAGGAAACCTTCGTCGGCTACCGCGTCGAAGAAGAGCTCGCCCAGATCGGCGCCACCACCGCCGTCGGTCGCACCCCCAACGTCACCGGCGCCATCTCCATCACGGATGACGCCGTCGCCGCAGGCGCCCAAATCGTCGCCGATATGACCACCCTCCAGAGCGATAGCGGCCTCCGCGACGGTCAGCTCCGCAACCAGGGCATCCAGTTCGGCCAGTTCCCCACCGCCACCTTCACCCTCACCGAAGCGCTGCAGCTCCCCGATGGCCTCGAAGACGGCGAACGTGTCTCCGCCACCCTCGTCGGCGATTTCGAACTCCACGGCGTCACCCAGCCCGTCCAAATCCCCGTCGAAGCTCAGCTAAGCAACGGCTTCCTCGTCGTCGTCGGCTCCATCGTCATCGAATTCGCCGACTACGACATCGATGCACCCCAGGCTGCCCGCGTCCTCAGCATCGAAGACAACGGCATCATGGAATTCCAGCTCTTCTTCTCGAAGGCGTAGCCTCGAACGGGGCCAGTCGAACTCGGCTGGCCCTCAACCGCTGCCATCTGTTGTACAGTGGTGCTGTACAGGAAGGTCCGATGGAAACCAGCTACACGCATGCCCGCCAGAACCTGGCCGCACTCTGCGACACCGCCGTCGATGATTGCGAGACGATTATCATCCACCGCCGTGGTCGTCCCGATGTCGCGCTCATAGCCGCCGACGAACTGTCGTCGCTCCTCGAAACGCTTCATCTCCTCAGTTCACCCGAAAACGCCAAATGGATCCTTGAAGGCAAGGAAGCGCTCGATCGAGGTGAGGGCCAGACACTTTCCATCGATGAACTTTCCGCCGCTGTCGGCATGAGCCGGGCCAAGTCAGCCTGAGTGGCGGCTGACTACGACCTCGTCTTTGCTCCGCAATTCCTCGCCGACCTCTCCCACTGGGTGCGCGCGGAGCCTCGCGTCGCCGCCAGGGTTCTGCAACTCTGCCAGGAAACCGGCCGTGACCCATATGCCGGAATCGGCAAGCCCGAGCGGCTCAAGCATCGCCTCAGTGGTCTGTGGTCGCGGCGAATCACTGCGGAACATAGGTTGGTCTACGAAGTCACCTCGACAGCCGTCCGTTTCGTGAGCTGTCGGTATCACTACGCCGACCGCTAGAGTGGTCGCCGCTCGAGCGCCGCAATTGGCCGTTTCCAGCCAACCCCTCCACGCGCCACAATCCTCACCCTTGGAGGTGTCCCATGCCGAAGACCGTCGCGTTTGTCCTGTTCGAAGGAGCCGAAGAACTCGATTTCGCCGGCCCCTGGGAGGTCTTCACCATGGTGAATGCCGTCGCCCCCGGCTCCGTCGAGTGCTACATCACCAGCGAGAAGGGCGGCACCATCACCTGCGCCAAAGGCATGCGCGTCCTCGCCGACTACACCTTCGCCGAAGCCCCCAACGCCGATATCGTCCTCATCCCCGGCGGCTTCGCCACCCGCACCGAAGAAGACAACCCCGTCCTCCTGGACTTCCTGCGCAAAATGGATGCCGGCTCCGAACTCACCACCTCCGTCTGCTCCGGCGCGCTCGTCCTCCAGAAAGCCGGCCTCCTCGAAGGCAAGAAGGCCACCACCCACTGGATCGCCATCGACGACCTCAAGAGCCGCCCCGGCGTCGAAGTCCTCACCCAGACCCGCTTCGTCGAAGATGGCAAGGTCATCACCTCCGCCGGAGTCTCCGCCGGCATCGACATGGCCCTCCACGCCGTTGGCCGCATCTGGGGGCCCGAGGTAGCCGCCGCCACCCAGCACGCCATGGAGTACTACCCCGATCCCCCGAAGTGGGAGTAGCGCCGCTCTCGCATATCGCAACGAGGTTGTAAGCCGTCTGGCCCCACCGTTGTGCGGACCTCAGATTCGAGCCGCTACCTTGGGTTGCACCGCCCCGCGTTCGCTCGCGGGCAACGGAAGGTGGTGCGCGCATGGCAGAACGGGATCGGGCAGCCCCTACGCAGACCGGCAGCTGGATGGGAGCTCGCCCGGCGATCCGCGGTGTTCCTCTCGCCACCATGCTCCCCGCAATCCGGCAACGCTTCGATGAAGCTCAGGGCTGGGAGATCGCTGCCGCGCTCGCCTATCGCCTGGCCGCTGCGCTCCTCCCGTTTCTCATCTTCGTAACCGCCGCTACCGCAACCACCCTCGAACTCGTCGGTGGCGAAGAACCCGCGCGCTCAGCCGTCGGCCGCATCGATACCATCCTCACCGACGACCTCACAACCTCGCTCGAGCAGCATCTTCAGCGCCTGCTCGCCTCCACGAGCCTCGTGCCGCTCCTGGCCGGCTTCTCCGCGGCCCTCTGGACCGGCGCGACCGCCGGCCGCTCCGTCGTCAAGCACCTCAACGCCATCCACGACCTCGAAGAGCACCGCTCAGCCCTCCACGTCTACGCGACCGGACTCGCGGTCTCCTTGCTCTCCAGCACGGCCGCCGTCCTCGCCGTCCTCGTACTCCTCCTCGGTAGCCTCAGCTTCGAACCCGCCGCCGAAAAGCTCAACATCAGCTCCCACTTCGGCATCCTCGTCGATGTCGTCCGTTGGCCGATCGCCTTCGCGCTCCTGAGCGGCGCCGCCGCGCTCGGGTACGGCATCGCTCCGGCCCGCACCAGCCGCCGTGTCTTCGCCATCAGCAGCGGAGCAATGGTCTTCGGCCTGTTCTGGACCATTGCCAGCGGGCTCCTCGTCTTCTACGCAGTCAACTCCGGCACCCTCGAGGCCACCTATGGCGCACTCACCAGTGTCGTCGTCGTGCTCGCCTGGCTCTATGTCACCAGCGCCGCCTTCACCCTCGGAGCCGTAGTCGATGCAGAACTGGAGGCGCGCCGTGCCTGATTCCGGCCGCGCCGCCGCAGATTCGCCCCCGGGCCTCGGCTCGCGCGGTCTCGCCAATACGGCGCTCCTCACCGTCGTCATCGTCAGCACCGTCGGCGTCATGCTCATCGCCTTCCACCTCCGCGAAATCCTCGCCGTCATCGCCCTCGGCATCGTCGTCGCCGTAACTTGCGCCCCCATCGCCGACTTCTTCGCCCGCTGGCGCATCCCACGGGCCCTCGCCGTGCTCGGCATCTACACCATCCTCGCCGCCATCCTCGGACTCTTCCTCTGGTACGCAATTCCCGAAGTCATCGGCGAAGCCGAGCGCCTCTTCCAGGAAGGCGACGAATTCGAAGCGCGCTACGCCGAAATCGCCGACGAGTACAACCTTCCCCCGCTCAACGAAGTCGCCGACCGCGCCAGGCCCTTTGTGCAATCCCTCATCCCAACAGCCGCCCGCCAGGCGCTCGTCGCCGCGACTGGCCTCGTCTACGTCGCGACCATCTTCGTCGTCGCGCTCCTCTTCACCACCGTCAAAGAGTCCGCCAACGAACTCATCGTCTCGCTCGTCTCCCCCCGCCACCGCGATCGGTTCGACGACGTCTCCCGGATCATGGGCAAGCGAATCAGGGGCTTCGTCATTGGCGAACTCATGAGCATGACCATCGTCGGCGTCGTCACCTACATCGGGCTGGTCATCCTGGGTGTGCCGTTCCCGTTCCTGCTCGCCTCTCTCGCCTTCCTGCTCGAACTCCTCCCCGTCCTCGGTCCCTGGCTCTCAGCCGTCCCGGCCGTCATCCTCGCGCTCACCGTGAGCCCCGAACTCGCGCTCGTCGTCGCTGTCTTCTACCTCGTCATCCAACAGCTCGAAAGCAACATCGTCCTCCCGCTCATCCAGCGCTCCCAAACCGAAGCTCCCGCGATCCTCGTCCTCAGCGCCGTCCTCCTCGGAGGCGCCGCCATGGGCGTCCTCGGCGCCCTCGTAGCCCTCCCCGCCATGATCGTCATCCACACCCTCTTCACCGAAGTCTTCGTCCCCTGGCGCCACAACCAGATCGCCCAACCACAGCCAACGCAACCCTCAGCCCACTCCCGCCAGGGGGAACCGCGCACGCAGTAAGCGGACCGCGACCAACCCAGGCCCCCCTGTTCCACCCGAGCCGTCGCCTACAAACCGAAGCCCCCTCCCCCGCCCCCCCCAGGGGGAACCCCGCACGCAGTTAAGCGGACCGCGACCAACCCAGGATCCCCTGTACCACACGAG
>CALFYR010000541.1 GCA_937954195.1 uncultured Dehalococcoidia bacterium | reverse complement strand
AGCGAGAACCCGGGAGCGACCTGGAACCGCGTCATGCGTTGACCGCCACGTTCGCGCCCCACGCGGCCTCGGCGGCGGCCGCCCACGCTTCACGGTGCATTGCGGTGTTCTGGAGCCGGTCCGTCCTGACCTCCACGACCTTCAGGCCGCGACCAGGGTTTCCGACCTGTGCGGCGAAGTCGGCCCAATCACCAACCCGCGTGAACTCCCCTCCGTACATCTGGACGGTGGGCGCGAAATCGAGGTCCGGTGGCGTGCCGAACCATTCTTCGAAGATGTCGTCGTGCGAGGCCTGAGGCAGGTAGTGGAAGATGCCGCCCCCATTGTTGTTGACGAGAACGACCGTCAGGGCGAGGCCGTGCTTGCGGGCGGCCCAGAGTCCGTTGAGGTCGTGGTAGAACGAAATGTCGCCGATGACGAGCGTGACGCGGCGGTGGCTGCCGGCAGCGGCGCCGAGAGCGGTGGAGTTCACGCCATCGATGCCGTTGACCCCGCGGTTGCCGACGATGGAGACGGGTTTGGGATCGCTCACCAGGAACGAGTCCGCGTCCCGGACGGGCATGCTGTTGCCGACGACGATGGTGCTCCACGGTTCGGCGAGTGCCTGCAGTTCAGTGAAGACACGGCCCTCGAACGGCTCCGCGAACTCTGCCGCCGCGGACTGCATCGCCCGTCGCGCGGCAGCGTTGCGGCCAACCCACTCGGCGAGCCAGCCGGTTCCGCTAGACTCGCTCAGCCGGTTGGCCATCCCAATCGCGATGAGTGACGAATCCCCCTGGACCACGTGCGTTGCAACCTGCTCCGGATCCCTCCACGAACCGGGCTGGTCGCAAAGGATATGTGGCGTGCCCTCGAGCGCGGCGAGCGCCTGGTTCAGTGCCTTCGACGTGGGAACGCCACCGAAACGGACGATGGCATCGGGGGTCAGCGTCTTCCATCTCGCGTCCCGGAACATCGCATCGTACGAATCCAGCACCTGGGAGAGGTCGTGATCGCCCATGCGAAGCCCGCTGAGTGGGTCGGCGAGAATGGGCGCGCCGATCTGTTTCGCCAGCACAGCGATGGACGTGGCCGGGAGTCCGCCGGTCTCTGGGCCCGCAACGAGAATTGGCCGCCGGGCTTCCCGCAGAACTGCGAGGGCAGGTCCCATGCTCGCCGAGTCCGGTGGTGTCGCGGGCCGGTTGAAGTAGCCGCGCGCGGTCTGCGGTACCTTCCGCTGCTCGTCCGGTGGTCCGAGGAGTGGTTCCTCGAACGGCATGTTGAGGTGGACGGGGCCGGGCAGTGGGTGCGCCGCGGCTCGCATGGCCCGGGTGGCCACGCCTTCGAAGTAGCGGGCGGCCGGCCCGGACGCACCGGGCAATGCAAGGTCCATCGCCCAGCGCGCGTTCGCGCCGAACATCCGCACCTGGTCCATCGTCTGGTCAGCGCCCACATCACGAAGCCGCTGAGGCCGGTCGGCGGTGCAGACGATGAGCGGGATGCGCGAGTGGTTCGCTTCGACCACTGCCGGGTGGTAGTTCGAAGCCGCCGTTCCGGAGGTGCACACCAGCGCAACGGGGGTGCCCGTCTGGCGGGCCAGCCCAAGCGCGAAGAAGGCCGAGGACCGCTCGTCGAGGTGCAACCAGCTCTTGATGGCGGGGTTCTTCGCGAAGGCGACCGTTAGCGGCGTCGATCGTGAGCCAGGGGTAATACACACGTGTTCCAGGCCGGAGGCGGCCAGCGCCGCGACGAATGCATCACACGCGAGCGTGTTGGGGTTCGCGGTCATGCCATTCCGGTCGCGAGGCTCTCGCGCAGGGGGCGGAGCTTGGTTTCGGTTTCGGCGTACTCGTTCTCCGGGTTGGAGCCGGCGACGATGCCCGCGCCCGCATAGATCCGCGCGCTGCCCGGGCTCAGCAACCCGGAGCGCAGGCCCACGGCGAATTCGCCTTCGCCGGCGAAGTCCATCCAGCCGATAGGGCCGGCGTACCAGCCGCGGTCCATGCCTTCGAGGCGATCGATCGCCTCCAGCGCCTCGGGCCGGGGCGAACCGCCGACGGCCGGCGTGGGGTGCAAGCTCGCCGCGATATCGAGCAGCGTCGCGCCGGGGCGAAGCGTCCCTTCGAACGGTGTCTTCAGGTGTTGGATGTTGGCCATGCGAACCACCGTCGGCGTGGAGGGGTGCTCCACCGCCGTGCAAAATGGTTCGATGCCGTTGGCAATCGCGGCGCGGACGAGTTCGTGTTCTTCTCGCTCCTTGGCGCTCGAAAGCAACTCGTCGCGGAGCGCGTCGTCGGTCGCGGCGTCCTGCCCCCGTGGGCGTGAGCCAGCAAGGCACACCGCTCGCACGCGGCCGCCTTCGACCCGTGCGAGGAGTTCCGGGCTGGCGCCGACCCACGCATGTGGGCCTCGCGCGTAGTGATAGATGAAACACCCGGGATAGCGGTCGGCGAGCGCGCCAAGAAGGCGGGCTCGGTCGAGATTCGGGGTTGCGAGATCGATGGACCGCGCAAGCACCACCTTCTGGTAGCGTCCCTCGCGGATTTCGCGGATGCCGTCGGCCACTTTCGCCTTCCACACCGCCGGGTCGGGTGCCGGTACAGGATCGAGATTCGCCAAGGGGGCCGGTTCGTGGCGTTCCAGCAGTCGCTCCACTTCGCAGGCGACATCGCGCTCCGCCGGTGGTTCAGGCTGACGCAGCGTCAGGCTGGCGGTGACCGTATCGCCGTTCATAGCGACGAGCAGCGAAGGCACCGTGAACTCCCACCCGCCGAAGGCTTCCCATCGTGGATCGACCTCTGTGCCCCAGGGGGCGAACCGCCCTCCCCCGAAGGCGCGGGGACGAGCCGCGTGCCCCACCTCGCCAATCGCCGCGGACCGCATCAGTTCCCCCAGCAGGGGGCGCGCCTCGCCCAGGGAGGAGCTTCGTAGGCCGTGAAGCCGGGCTGCCGTTCCGAAGCCGTAGAGCGCAAGGCCCACATCAGGCCGCTCCCAGACGACGTCCGCCCGCGAACGAAGACCGTCGCGGCCATCAGCGACGGCGGAAGCGGCGAGATTCAGGGGGACGGGCACGCTCACCAGCGGCGCCGACGCGCGGCGCTGGTTTGTTCCGGTGAGTGGACGGCGCTCGGCGTGCGTCAGACTCGACATCCTCACTCCTGAGCGCGCGAACCTGCGCGTGCCGCATCATCGGCACGTCGTGGCTACGCGTATGCCCAGCATACGGGGAGTTGGCCCCAGTCTCGGTCGCGCCGCTTACAACGGCCGACACGACCAGGGTGATTCAGTACTTCGATTCTCCGAACCTTCCCCGATACGGGATAGGGCCCGGTCGCTCGCGAATTAGCTCTTGTCGCGAGCGGTGTGTTCCTGCATCGCCACGAGGCCGGGCGAGTACTCCACGGGGTACGGTTCGAACGGCCCCGTGATGCGGCGCAGGCTGCCCGGAAGCAGCCTCAACCGCTCGGCGCAGCGCTCGCGGATGACGGTCAGTGACTCGGCCTCGCCCAGCCGGGCGCCACCCGCCATCACGTTCCTCAACAGCGGCTCTCCCCCGACGCCGGTCTCGGTAGCGAGCGCTATGGTGTCGCCCGCCATCACTCCGCCCTCGACGCGCCGGTAGACCTGTTTTCGTCCAGGCCAGGTGATCTTCCCCGCCGAGTGTTTCATTTTCGGGCCCGCCGAATCCTCCACGAGCTTGTAGACGCCGCCGAGTGCTGGCGCGTCGGCGCTCGTGCCGAGCTGCGTGCCGACCCCGAACGCGTCGATGGGCGCGCCGCTCTCAAGAAGCTCGCTGATCCGGAATTCGTCGAGGTCGCCGCTTGCGAAGATGCGCGTCTCCGCCAGGCCGCCGTCATCAAGGATCCGCCGAACGGCCTTCGAGAGTTCGCCGAGGTCGCCCGAATCCAGCCGCACGCCCTGGATCCGGATGCCCTCCGGCGCGAGTTCCCGCGCGACGGACACGGCTCGCCGCGCCCCTTCGACCGTGTCGTAGGTATCGATGAGGAGGATCGACCGTTCCGGGAAGTCGCGAGCGAAGGCACGGAACGCGTCCGCCTCATCCGCGAACGACATAATGAAGGAATGGGCCATCGTGCCGCTCAACGGGATGCCATAGGCCCGGCCCGCGAGGACGTTGGAGGTTGCGGCCGCGCCGCCGATGTACGACGCCCGCGCGACCTTGAGCGCCGCGTCCGGACCCTGGTCACGCCGGGGCGAAAAGTCGACGAACTGGCGCTCACCGCAGACCAGCGCCAGGCGGGCCGCCTTCGAGGCAATCAGCGACTGGAAGTTGATGATGTTCAGGAGGAACGTTTCAACGATCTGGGCTTCGATGAGCGGAGCCGTAACACGCAGGACGGGTTCGTCCGGGAAGAAGACCTCGCCCTCGGGCATGGCCCAGACCTCGCCCGTGAATCGCAGGCCGCCCAGGAATTCCAGGAACGGCGCGCGGAATATGCCCAGTGAACGCAGGTAGGAGATGGCGGCATCATCGAACCGCAGCCGCTCCAGGTAGTGCAGCGCATCGTCCAGCCCCGCGGCGACGAGGAACCGCCTGTCCCCGGGGAGTCTCCGGACGAAGAGTTCGAACGTCGCCGGTTCGTTCATCCCCTGCGCGAAGTAGCTCGCGGCCATCGTCAGTTCGTACAGGTCAGTGAGGAGCGCGGCGTTGCCGTCGTCCACCCAGCGCACCGCGGAGTCCGAATCGCCGGTCAGAGTATTGCTCCGCCCGCTTCGGCAATCTCCGCGAGCGCCGCGTCGCCGTCGCCGGGCTCAAGGTCGACTGCTCGAATGCCGTCGCGCAGGACCGTGACGGAGTAGCCGAGGGTGAGCGCATCCAGCGCCGTCGCTTTCACGCAGTAGTCGGTCGCCAGGCCAAGGACGACGACGGAGTCTATCCCGCGCGCCTGCAGCAAGCCGTGGAGTGGGGTGGAGATGGTTTCCGCCGTTCGTGGGTCGCGCATCGTGAACGCCGAATAGCCATCCTCGCCGTTCGCGCCCTTGTGGATGACCTCGCCGTTCACCTCGAGGCCCGGCGCAAATTCGGCGCCCCAGGTGCCGGCCACGCAGTGCACCGGCCAAACGCCACCGAAGTCCTTGAAATGTGGAGTCTCTTCGGGATGCCAGTCCTGCGTGTAGACGGTCAGCGCACCCGCGGCGAGCGCGGCTTCCACCTCAGCATTCGCGACTGGGATCACATCGCTGCCGCCCGCAACCGAGAGGCTGCCCGCCGGGTCCGCAAAGTCATTCTGGATATCGACGACGATCAGTGCCGTACGTCCGTTGTATTCGAACATGCCGGAAGCCTAGCACGCTCCGAATGGCGGTTGGGGACGCCATGTCGGTGGACATGGAACGGCGGGGCTGCTGGAAACAGCCCCGCCGTACTGTGTAACCCGCCGGCAGCGGAGGGGGATCACACCCCGGCGGGTTCGGACCACGTTGGTTACCTGGTGACCGGGATGAGCCGGTCGTGTTCGTCCCGGGCCGCACCGACATCGAACTCGACGGTCGAAGCAGCGCTCACGTACGCGCCGAACATCTCATCCATGTACTGGTCGTGGACCGCCTTTTGGGTGGCGAGCCACTCCGCGGGCGAGAGTTCGGCCGGTCCGGGGGCCGAAGCGACGCGTGCCGGGTAGGTTCCGAACATCGCATCCATGTACGCGTCATGGATCGCCTTTTCGGCGGCGACGAGTTCGGACTGCGAGAGCTCGGCGGGCCCGGGGGCCGACGAGACGCGGGGCGGGCTCACCGCAGGCGCCTGGCTCACGGCAACGCTGGATGGCTCGTCCGAGCCCGTATCGAAGACCAGGGCTCCGATGCCGACTCCGGCTGCCAGCGCTCCGATGACTCCGAGAACCTCAAGACCGAAGCGCGGTCCGACTCCAAAGCGTGAAGACGATTGCAGTGCCATTTCCTGGCTCCTTTTCTGCGTCGCTCGTCCCGCCTGTTTCAGGCGGAGCGATGGGGCCTCGGGATCCACCCGAAGTGGCCGCTCCGGTGCTCTGCGCGGCGGGCCGATTCGTCGTCCCGTGCCGTGCGGAGAGCCTGTCGTTCGAGCAGCAACCGCTGGACCATTCGCTCGTATTCGGCCGCGGTGGCGATGCCCAGGTCGATGTCGTTGGCGTGCATGACGCCCTCCCGATGAGATTTGTGAAGCCGTATTCCGGGGGATTTCCCGGCCCCGCCTCACATGCCCTGATAGTGCTGGGAGGCAGGCACGGTTTCATGGCCAGAAATTGCTATTTGTGCTGGCTATCCGCGGGAAGTTGGGCCGGGCAGGTCGCGCCCGTTCGAATGCGGATTGAAATGTCGAACCCCATTCAGGTAGCATCGTCCGACCCGGGAGCAGGCTCGTGGCTGACGCGACGTATCCACGCGTAGCGCAAGGCGGCCAGGTCCCGCTGGTTGGGCGGGCCCGCGAGACCGCGTGGTTGCGCGAGCTTCTTCACCAGGCTGCGGCTGGCGAAGCACGCCTTGCGCTCATTGAGGGTG
>CALFYR010000540.1 GCA_937954195.1 uncultured Dehalococcoidia bacterium | reverse complement strand
GGCATCGGCATCGCGAGCGAGGCGCTGTTTAGCCGCGCTGCCATGCTCTACCGCGTGCAGCTCGAACGGCCGCCGGTCGCCATCGGCAAGAACACCATCCACGCCATGCAGTCCGGCATCCTGTTCGGCTACGTTGGGCTCGTTGAAGGCGTGGTAGAGCGCTTTAAGAAGGAACTCGGCGGCAATCCAAAGGTGGTCGCGACTGGCGGACTCGCCACGCTCATCGCAAACGAAACGGATTGCATCGATGTGGTAAACGGCGACCTCACGCTCACCGGCCTCCGCCTCATCTACGAGCTCAATTCCGAAGCCTAGGCTCGGAGGACTTCCATGACCTCGCCAGAACCGTTCGCCCCCCGAGACCTCCCATTGCAGGACCGGCACATCGTCCTTGGCGTTACCGGCTCCATTTCGTGCTACAAGGCGGCCGACCTCGCGAGCAAGCTGCGCCAGGCTGGCGCAGTCGTCGAAGTGGTCATGACGCGTTCGGCCACGGAGTTTATTGCGCCCCTGACCTTCAAGTCCCTCACCGGGCGCGAAGTGGTGGTCGACATGTTCGCCTCCGAGGAGACCGAAGCCCACGTGGAAGTTGCGCGGCGTGCTGACGCCCTGGTCATCGCGCCGGCAACCGCGAACTGCATCGCGAACCTCGCCCATGGCCAGACGCCGGACATGGTCACGCTCACCGCACTCGCGACGACTGCCCCGATCCTGGTCGCCCCTGCCATGGACAACCAGATGTGGGAGCACCCCGCCACGCAGGAGAACGTGGCAACGCTGCTCGAACGGGGCGTCGCGTTCGTTGGCCCAATGGAGGGGCGCCTCGCCAGCGGCCGCACCGGCGCCGGCCGGCTCGCCGAAGTGCCGCAGGTCCTCGGGGCGCTTCGCGCCCTGCTCGGCCAGCGCACCGGCGACCTGAACGGCCGCCATATCGTCGTCTCGGCCGGCGGCACCCAGGAACCGATAGACCCGGTGCGTTATGTCGGCAACCGTTCCAGCGGCAAGATGGGCTTCGCAATCGCCGAAGCCGCCCGCGACCGTGGCGCGTACGTCACCATCGTGAGTGGGCCAGTGGCCCTGGAAACGCCGTGGGCGATCCACCGCATCGACGTTTCGACGGTGGCCGAAATGCAAGTTGCCCTCGAACAGGCGACCGTCGATTCCGACGCGATCATCATGGCCGCCGCACCAGCCGACTTCCGGCCGGCAACCACCGCCGACCACAAGCTCAAGAAGAGCGAAGGCCAGGAAGCTCTCGTGATCGAGCTGGCCAAGAACCCGGACATCATCGCATCGCTTCCCCATGGTGGCGTCCGTGTGGGATTCGCCGCTGAAACGCGCAACCTCGCCGACTACGCACGAATGAAACTCCCGGCAAAGCGCCTGGATTTCATCGTGGCGAACGACGTCAGTGCAGCCGGGTCCGGCTTCGGCACCGATACCAACCAGGTCACGATCTTTCACGATGATGGTCGGACCGAGGAGCTGCCGCTGCTTTCGAAGTACGCCGTCGCGCACGCAATCCTGGACAGAGTGGTGGCCCGGCTCCCCGAGCAACCCGAGTGAGCCCCCGGTGACGGTCGCAGTCCCGCGGCGGTATGCTTGGCCTATGGCCAAGACACCGACGCAGGCCCGCAGCATCAAACTCCGGCGGCAGCGCGGGAGCCAGGTTATACACATCCCGGAAGACTTCGAACTCCAGGGAGATCACG
>CALFYR010000539.1 GCA_937954195.1 uncultured Dehalococcoidia bacterium | reverse complement strand
CGCGAGGCCGGCGCGGTCTTCGACCTGGCGTTTTCCGAGCATGTTGGTGATGTGGTACTTGACGCCGGGGACGGAGATGGCGAGTTCGTAGGCGATTTCGGCGTTGGTTTTCCCCTGGCGGACGAGTTCCAAGACGCGCCATTCGGAGGGGGTGAGGATGTCGGGGTGAGGTGGGCGTCCTCTGCGGTTGAAGAAGGTAGCCATGCGTGGAGGGTAGCGCGGGTGAGGGTGGAATTACCCTATACCCTATACCCGTGCCGAGTGCCGAGTGCCGAGTGCCGAGTGCCGGGTGCCGGGTGCCGGGTGCCGGGTGCCGGGTGCCGAGTGCCGAGTTGCCGTTGTGGCGGCGGCCGGCGGTGTAGACTGCGGCATTTCCTCCGGGGGAGTGCGTTGGACGATCTGGGGCCGTTTTCGATACCGAATACGCATTCGCATGAGTTTGTGGCGCGGGCGAACGGGCAGCCTTACAAGGCCTGGGTGGCGACACCGAAGAAGCCCGCTGATGGCGAGCGATTCCCGGTGCTGTACGTGCTCGATGGGAACTGGTCGTTCGGGACGGCCGTGGAGACGGTGCGGATGCTGGCGTTGAGCCGCGATGTGCCGCCGCTGCTGGTGGTCGGGATCGGATACCCGGGTCCGCGGGGCTACCGGGATAGCGGAGACATGCGGAGCTTTGAACTGAGCCCCACTGACGACGAAGCGTTCCGAAAGCGCGGGATCGCGTTTGGGCAACCCGTGGGTGAACGCGGCCTGGGTGGGGCCGATGGGTTCCTGTCGTTCATCACGGAGGAGTTGGCGCCATTCGTTGAGGAGCGGTATGCGGGTGACCCTGGCGACCGCTGCCTTTTCGGGTACTCGCTGGGTGGGTTGTTCGCTGCGCATGCGCTGTTGCAGGAGCCGCCGGCGTTCCAGCGTTTCGTCGTCGGGAGTCCATCGTTGTGGTGGAACGAAGGGTGGATGATGCGGCGGGAAGAGGAGCGGGCGGGTGGTTCGAAGGAATTACGCGCGCGGGTTTTCATCTCGGCAGGTGCGGAGGAGGAGGCTCCCTCCGGGCGCGCGGAGACCGCGGATTTTGGGATGGTCAGCAATGCGGTGCGGTTCGCCGCGCTGCTGGCTTCGCGGGGATACGAGGGGCTGACGGTCACGTCGCATGTGTTCGCGGATGAGGCGCACCACATGCCGCCGATGCTTGTGCGAGGGTTGCGGTGGGTGTACCGGGAGGAATAGGCCGAGTGTCACCTGTGAATGGTTCGTTTGGGGGATGCCCGGGCCGGTTTCGATGCTGGTAGGCTGAATCCCACAACACGAACGGTGTTGGCGGGTGCGGAAATGTTGGAAGGCACGCCAAGACGGTCGCAGTGGCTGATGGTCAGCAAGGAACTTTCAGTGATGTTTCTTGCCGCCCTGGCGTACTTCGCGGTGCGGGGGCTCACTGAGGGGAGCAAGGCCGACGCGCTGACCAATGCGTACCGGATAGAGGATTTTGAGCGGTGGCTGGGGATCCTGGTGGAGCCGGAACTCCAGAACTGGATAACGCACTCCACGTTGCTGGTGAACCTGGTGAACTGGACGTACATCTGGGCGCACTGGCCGCTGATCGCCGTCGTGGCGGGATGGCTGATCTTGCGGCATCCGGAGCAGTACCGTCTGACGCGGAGCGCGTTCCTGATTTCGGGTGGATTGGGGCTGGTGGTGTTCGCTACGTTCCCCGTCGCACCGCCGCGGCTGACGGACCTCGACGTGGTTGATACGGTGACAGAGAACTCGCGGGCCTACCGGATTTTGCAGCCACCCGCTTTCACGAATCAGTACGCGGCGATGCCCAGCCTTCACTTCGGGTGGAACCTGTTGATCGGGATCGCCATCTTCCGGGTAGCGGGGCGGATGTGGGTGAAGACGCTCGCCGTGCTGATCCCGGTGGCGATGGGGACCGCGGTTGTGCTGACGGCGAACCACTACATTCTCGACGCCGTCGCAGGGGCGCTGTTCGCCCTGGCGGGCCTGTGGCTGGCGCAATTGCTGCGGCAACGCGCGACGGAGCGCCGGCGCCGAAAAGCCGAGATGGAGATGCGCAACGAGCAGGCACGGCTGAGCGAACAGGTCATCGCGGATGGCTGAGGGGTGGAGCCCGTTCGATGGGCGCCACGTTTTGCGGATTGCCCACCGTGCGGCGAACACGCTCGCGGGCCTGCAGGCGGCCGAGGATGCGGGATGCGATGTCGCCGAAGCCGACATCTGGTACTACCGGGGGCGGCTGGAGGTTCGGCACACGAAGACGATGGGGCCGGTGCCGCTGCTGTGGGACCGGTGGCTGCTCGAACCCGCGTGGCGCCCGAGACTGTCGCTCGCCGAGCTTGTGGCGGCGGCCAGGCACGAAACGGTGCTGATGCTGGACCTGAAGGGCGGGCACCGCGGCCTCAGCGAAGCGGTGATCAGCGAGATGCGGGCTACGGCCCCGGACACGCGCTACATGGTGTGTTCGCAGTGGTGGGACAGCCTGGAGCCATTTCGAGCGGTGGATGAGGCGTTCGTGATGCATTCGTGCGGGAACGCGCGCATGGTGCGGGAGGTTGCGACGCGGCTGACGTGGGGGCAGCGGCACGCGGTGGCCGCGCACAGGAAGCTGCTTTCGAAGGCGGTGGTGGAGCGCCTGCACGAACACGCCGAGGCAGTAGTCTCGTGGCCGATCAACACGATGGTCGCGTTCGACGAGGTGCGCGGGTACGGGGTGGATGGGATTACGAGTGACAGCATCGCGCTGCTACGGGAGTTGGAGGAGAGGGGGGAGAAGGGGAGAGAGGGAGAGCGGGAGAAAGCCTAGTGCCGCGCGGGTGGTGTCCGCGCGGTAGCGGGGGTGCATGCGGGCAAGGTTCCTCTCTGCGGGTCACCGGCGTCGCGAAGGCACATCCGTCATTCTTCCGTTGCTGCAATCGCCTCCGGGCCGAGGGCGGCGAGGACGTAGTCGAAGACCATGGGGAAGACGAGGCGGCGCTGGGGATCGAGGAGGTCTTCGTTCTCGGACACGGCCAAGAATGCCGGGAAGAACATCTCGCCCGTAGGTTCGTGGAGGATGTAGCCGGCGCCGACCAGGTAGTACGGCACACCATCGGAGACGTAGTAGCCGGCCTTTTGGCCGTAGCGGAACCCGGCCGGGGAG
>CALFYR010000538.1 GCA_937954195.1 uncultured Dehalococcoidia bacterium | reverse complement strand
GGGTAGTAGCTGCTCCGGATCGATGGGTCCAGCCAGATCTTCCCGCCCGCCTCGATCAGCCGCGCGTTGTAGCTATCCTCGTCGGCGCCATCCACCGATTCATCGAACCGCCCCACCACGTCCCAAACCCGCCGGTGATAGCACCCGAACGGCACTGTATCCACGAACCCCTCGGTCTCGGCGTAGCGGAACTTCGCGTTCCCCACGCCAAACGGCGACGACATCGCCGCAGCGATCGCTTTGCCCATGGCGCCTTCGCCGATGGTCTCGATTGGCCCGCCGACACACGCCGCCCCGGTGCGCTTCAGCGCATCGACCGAGGCCCGCACGAAGTCCGCGCGCACCTCGCTATGCGCCCCGATGATGATCCAGCAGTCGCCCCTCGCGGCGTCCATGCCGGCGTTCAGGCCGGCAACGGTGATTCGGCGGGGGTTGTCCACCAGTTCCAGCCGCCGGAACGGCGAGCGGTAGTCGCGCACCAGTTCGCGCGTCCGGTCCGTGCTCCCGCCATCGGAAACGAGCACCTCGATGCCGTCGGCCCCGTAATCCTGCGCGGCCAGCGAATCGAGCAGCGCGACGATGTAGTTCTCTTCGTTCAAACAGGGGATGACGATCGAAACGAGCGGGCGCTCCGGAAGGGCAAGCGCATCACCCGAAAGCGGGCCGGCGGTGGGAGTGGTCATTCATCCAAGCTAGGGATGCACGCGATACGGTCAACGCTCAGGCCGGCGGCGCGGGAGGGATGTCCTCCCCCGTGACGATCGCTCGTGCGACTTCCTCCACGCGCGCCGCAATTCGGTCGCGCATGTGGTGCCGCACCACCCAGTCGCGGCCACGCTCGCCCACCTCGTCACGCGCCTTCGGATCATCGAGCAGGTCCATCGCCGCACGCGCGATCCCTTCCGGGGTTTCGGGCGAAAAGAACGGCGGCGGGTCCGTGTACGCCGCTCCCATGTTGAACCACGCCACCACGGGCCGCCCGCACGACATCGCCTCAAGTTCGGCCATCCCCGCGATGCCGAGCCGGGTCTGGCCGAGGATCACCGCATGCTCGTTGATGATCCCGGGGAGCTTCCATCGCGGCTGTTTCGCGATCATGCGCACGTTCGGCAGCTGCTCGAACTGGCCCGCGTATGGCCCCCACGAGATCGCGGTGACCCGTACGTCCGGCCGCTCCTTCGAGAGGATGCGGCACGCCTCCAGGATCTTCCCCGCTCCTTTCACGTCCGTCAGCGCGCTGTACACGAAGATCCCGGCACCCTCGCTCGAAGGCGCCGCCGGAGCGAACGTCTCCGTATCGATGGGGTTCGGCAGGAACTCGGCGTCGGCGCGAAGCGGTTTCGCCCACGCCTCCAGGTCCGGCGTGGCGTAGAACACGTGACGCGCCCGCTTCATGGCGTTGGCGATGATGGGCGACGTGAACCGGTTGGCGCCCCGCAAGTCGGTGCCGTGGCAGTGGAGGATATAGGGAAGGCGTCCCAGCACCCCGAGGTTACCGAGGTACGCGTAGTGAATGTGGACCAGGTCGTAGTTACCGCCTCGCACCCGGCGCGCCAGGTCCAACCAATCCAGGCCGCGAAACGGGATGGTCGCTGGCTTCAGGTAGGGGTGCAGCCGCGCGCCGAACAGCCGCGGTTCGAACAGGTCCACCTCGTGCCCACGCTGGCGCAGCCCTTCGCCGATCTCCGAAGCCACAGACGCGATGTCGTTGATTTCTGCGATGCGCATGGCGCTACCCCCGGGACTGGGGCTCGTCGTCTCGGCGCAACCCGTTGCTCAGCCACTCAAGCGTGTAAATCGCGATCAACCCAAAGACGATGGTGATAACCAGTACCACCGCGACGCGTCCGATGAGGCTCTTCCCGAGCCCGCCCGAAGCTGAGTACGAGACCGTGATGTAACTCTCCGCGCTCGTTGAAGCGACGCTCGCGTTCGCCAGCCGCACCGTGCTTTCGTCCTTGATCTGGCGGTAGCCGCGGGCCAGGTCCAGCAGCAACGACGTTTCGCGGTCCAGCGCCGCCTCCGCCACCGGGATCACCGTCGACCGAAGCTGCGAGAGGGCCGAGGTAAGCGACGCCTCCCGGATGGCCAGCGCCTCCTCTGCGTCTCCCGGCGCGACGTCGAACCCCAGGACCGACGATGCCACCACGGCAGCGGCCGCCTCCGAAGCGGTTTCGATCGCTGACCGCGCGCCCTGGATCTCCGCCAGCTCGCGCTGGAGTTCCGTGCGCTGCTCGTAGTAATACGTACTCGGCGCTATCTGGCCCCGTGAATCCAGCAGCGAATCGACGTCGATTCCCAGCTGGTCCGTGCGGGACTTCAGGTCCGCATACGCGTCGAAGAACAGGTCGGTCACTACCTGGAGCGTCATCTGCCGGCGTTCGACAAACCGCGACCGCCAGAGCCCATCGAGCTGCGTGTACTCCCGCGAGAACACATTCACGAAAGCCTGCCGGTAGGCAGCCGCCTGGTCCCGGTCGGGATCGGTGATAGAAACCGTCAGAATGCCCCGCGATATGCCGTCCGCCACCGAGATTGGCGCGAGGCTGATCGAGAACCGGCTGTACTCAAAGTCCGGGTCCCCAATCTCGTCGACCACCATTTCTTTAAAGCGCGGATCGTTGGTCATCTCCTGCGCCTCGAAGATGCGCAGCCCGCGGTCGCCGCCGATCACCAGGTCGTGCACCGTCGTATCGAGGGTCATGGAAGCGACAGCGTTACTCTCACCCGTCAGGCTTCCGAGCGAAATGGCTGCGAGTAAGCCAAGGACAAGAAAGGGGAGGAAGAGCCATGCCCGTCGTCGAATAAGGGAAAGGTCTCGCTCCAGTCCGCTGGTTCGGCCGGGCATCGAGCCGTATCGTAGGCTCAGCGGGATCGACGGGTCAATTTCGACGAAAAGGGCCCTTGCTGGGGGAGCGAATGCTCGAAATCGGCGTGCTGGTGGCTGTGCAGGCAGCGCTTCTCGCCGCCGTCATCATCCTCCGCGAACCGAAGCTGCTTATCCCCTGCGTCGTCGTCGGCCTCCCCTTCGAATATCTCACCACCCAGACCGTCGGCACCCTCGGGGAAGGCGGTGTAATGGGCGGGATCCGCGCATTCCTCAACCCCGGCAAGGCAGCCATGCTCGCGGTCATCGCGCTCGCCATCTGGCGCGCT
>CALFYR010000537.1 GCA_937954195.1 uncultured Dehalococcoidia bacterium | reverse complement strand
CCTGCGACGTGGTCATCACGTCGAAGATGTCCTTCTTCACCGCGGCCAAGTCGAGCGATTGGAAGGCCTCCGCATAATCGAAGTCTTCGCCCATCGGGTTCCCCGCGGGGGGATTCTGGTGAAGGACCTTGAGGTTCAGCTGGTTCGGCCACCAGTCCTTGTTCGCCCTGTGCATTCGCAACTCCTCTGAATTCCGGTTCGCGGGCGATGTCAGGTCATCGGAGCGGCACTGCGCTGCCGCGATGCGAGACGACGCCCTCGTGGTTGTTGTTCGAGTGGATGCGCGCGCCACGTCCGACGCTGCAGCCACCGCCATTGTCATGTGGCCGCATCATGTTAGCGCCGTGGGTTACCAGATTCACCTGTCACGCTGTAAGCGGCGCCCGCCGGTGGGCGTTGCCGCAAAGAAACGTTTACTCGAACCCGAACATGACGGGGAACGCCACTACCACGACGACCGCCCAGGCAGCGTAGACCGGAACGTACCGGGTCTGCCAGCGTTCTAATGCCGCGAAACCCGTGCGCCCCCGCAGGAACGAGAACAACAGCCACGCGGACCATGCCAGGTTCGCAAGCAGGACCACGTTCAGGCCGAGCCCGGCGGTCCGGTTGGGCGTCCACCCGAATTCCGAGATGCGGCCCACGATCGCCCCGAGCGCGACCACGTCGATAATGAGCGCCGCGGCAACCAGCACCAGTTGGATGGCGTCCATCAGCGAAGGGCTCGCATCGGAGTCCCTCGCGGAGATCGAGTAGAGAACAAGCCCGACCACTACCACCAGGAGCACATCGAGCAGGATGAGGAACTCACGGTCCGAGTCGAACACGTTACCGGTTACCGCCATCGCCGCGATGGCGACCAGCAACATCCCGGCGAAGAGCGGAGTGAAGACGCTCGTCAGCACCGGCGCCATGTTCTCGATCACGCTCTGCTTCTCTTCCACCAGCCACGCGACGACCACGATGGCGCCGACCGCGCCGCAGGGCAGGACCCATTCCGCGATCACCGGTTCAACATCAAGGTCGATTGCGGCGAAGACTCCGAGCGTCAGGGCGCACAGGACGCCGCCGCCCAGCGCGATTAGCGTGTAGTAGATGAACCATTCGCCCGTAAACCGGATGAAATCCATGCGGGGCGCGTCACGGCGCCACGCGCCCCCAAGGTAGGCAACACCGGCCGTGAGCCACAGTGCGATAGGAAGATGGATGGCCGCGAGGGCTAGCGTATCGCCATCCCGCTCGAACGGGAGCGTGTTGATAAGAATCGCTCCAAGCGCGAACGGAACCCCAATGGCCGCAGTCACCCGAAGCGGCAGATTGCGTTTCCACGCCAGGAATCCCACGAGGAAAGGCAGGGTCAAAAGCGCCGCGTTTCGCAGGTAGAACGCCTCGTCGGTGCCCGGGCCGGCCGCCGTCGATGATGATTCATCGAACGGGTTCACCCCAAAGAGGGCCGGCAGCTTGAACGCAGCCGCCGCGGCCACCGCGAAACCGAGGGCAACGAACAAGTCCAGGTAGTCGGCCAGCGAGCGTTCTTGTTCGCCGGTGAGCACGAGCTGCTTCCACAGGCGGCTCGAACGTTCCCGGGCGAATTCCCGCGAAAGCTCGTTGACGCCGCCCAACCGCTTGATTGCGACCAGGAACGACTCGTCGCCGCTCAGCCCGGCGGCTCCAAGCTCCGACATCTCGCTCCGGAGGTGATCCTCCAGTTCATCGACATCAAGCTCGTGGATGGTCCGGCGCCGCAGAAGAAACGACTTCCACTCACCTATCTGGCGTTCGATTCCGGGGTCCCATGTGGATTGCATCATCCAGCCGCCTCCGCCGTGGGCTGCGAGGCGCCGGTCAATTGAACCGAATGCCACACGTTTTCGAGAGCCCCGGCGACTACTTCCCACTGGCGCCGCTGCTCCGTGAGCGCTCGCTTCCCATCGGCGGTTATCGAGTAGTAGCGCCGCCGCCGGCCGCCTTCAGGTGCATCCCAACGCGCCGCCACGTACCCGAGCCGGTCCAACCGGTGCAGCAGCGGGTAGAGCATCCCGTCAGTCCACTCCATCTCGCCGCTCGAAAGTTCATCGATCCGCTTCTGGATGGCGTACCCGTAGCTTTCGCCCTCTTCAAGGATGGCCAGGACGAGGGGGACGGCTGAGGCGGCGACGAGGTCTTTCCCGATGCGTGGTTCCTGCTCGGTTTGCATAGGACCACTATACATAGAACCACTAGGTAAAAGTCAACCCGAGGCCGCCGCGGCGCGTTGCCCGTGTGGGCCCCGGTTGTGAATCGCCACCACGAGGGTACGATGCGCCCAGCACCACCCGGGGGATCGAAGATGGCTGGCACAATTGACTACATACGCAACGGTTTGGCGTTCGCGCACCGCGCGCTCGCCGATGCCCGCAACGGGACCGATGAGCAGCTCCACTTTGTCCCGCCGAACGGCAGCCACTCCATTGCCTGGTGCCTGTGGCACACCGCCCGAGTAGAAGATCTGATCATCAACATGCGGTCGCAGAACAAGCCCCAGATTTGGAACGCCGAATGGGCCGAACGCACCGGGCTCCCGGCCGACGGCTTCGGCACCAACATGCCGGACGAGGACGCCCAGGGCATCCGCATCAAGGACATGTCCGCCTTCGCGGAATACCAGGAGGCGGTCTGGGCTGCCACCGCTAAGTTCCTGGAGAGCGTGACCGAGGCCGAGCTGGACCGCGAACTGCCTACACGCGACGGCGGAACGGAAACGGTCGGCGAAGGCATCCAGCTACACATGCTCGGGCACTTCAACGGCCACCGCGGGGAGATCAACACGCTCCGCGGCATGCAGGGCATGCCCACGGTGCTCCAGCGCGAAGGCACCCACTAGCCCGGCGAACGCTCGCCCGGGAGCGCGATGCTAAACTGGCAGGCCGGAGGAGGCCTGCCCTGGACCATTCAACCAGCGTCG
>CALFYR010000536.1 GCA_937954195.1 uncultured Dehalococcoidia bacterium | reverse complement strand
TGGTGGGTTGGGGCTTGAGCCCTCCCTTTCGGTCGGGCCTCCTGAGGGTGTGGTGAGGGACGGCGTTGTAGTACCGGCAGGGCAAGTCAGCGATGGGCAGGCGTGTGGTTCGGGGCGACACGCCCTTGCTCACGCGCGGGCCTAGGATTTTTCGGCCGCGGTGGGAGATGCGTGGACCTGGCCTCGCTTTACGCTCGGATCTAGTCAGAACTGGTGGGGCGTTACGGTGTCGCGTCGGTTGGGTGATGCTTGTGGTTCGGGGCGACGCGCCATTGCTGACGCGCGGGCCTAGGTTCGTGCGTGGTGGGGGTTAGACCTTTTCGGGCTCGCGGGGGGCTTCTTGTTGTTGTTTGCGGCGGTGTTCGGCGACGTTCTTGAAGAACTTGATGCTGCCGAAGACGGGGAAGACGCGTTCGAAGTTGCCGGGCATGATTTCGGCGAGGGCGGTGGTGGTCCGGGCGGGCATCCAGAAGACGAGCATTTCGGGGCGATCTTTTTGGATGGCTTTGACGACGTTCTGGGCGACGCGTTGAGGGGTGACGGGTTTGGCGAGGAAACCGGCTTTGACGCCGAATTCGCGTTCCCAATCGGCGTACATGCCGGCTTCGGAGACGAAGCCCGGGCAGATGGCGCTGGCGCTGACGCCGCGGCCCTTGAACTCGTTGCGAAGGCCTTCGGTGAAAGCGATGACACCTGACTTGGAGACCGAGTACGGGATGGAGTAGGGCACCGGGACCTTGCCGGCCAGGGAGGCCATGTTGACGATGTGGCCCTGCTTGCGTTCGAGCATGTGCGGGAGGATGGCTTTCGCGAGGAGCATGGAGGAGGTGAGGTTCACGTTGAGCAGGTGCTCGATCTCTTCGTCGGGCTGTCGTTCGTAGAAGGCGGTGAGTTCGATGCCGGCGTTGTTGACGAGGATGTCGCACTTGCCGAATTCGGCGAGGGTGGTTTCGATGAGGCGCTGGCGGTCGGCGGCGGCGGAGACATCGCAGGGGACGACGACGGCGCGGCGGCCGGTCGCGCGGATCTCTGCCGCGACCTGTTCGAGTTCGGGCTGGGAGCGTGCGGCGAGGACGAGATCGACGCCTTCTTTCGCGAGAGCTCGGGCGACATCGACGCCGAGTCCACGGGAGGCGCCGGTCAGGATGGCGGTGCGGCCGTTCAGTTCACGCATGGATGTCACCTCGAATGAGAATTTGGGGAGTATACGCCGGTGGCGACCGGGCAGGTAAAGATCGGTCGAAAGACGGATGGGATGGCGGGGCGGAAGTGAACGCAGAGCGACGCATCGCTGGTATTCTTGTGTGCGTGAGATTCACCCCTGGCAGCGCAAGGACTCAGCGCCGGATGGCGTTGTGGTTGTTGATCGCGCTGCTGCCGATGGTGAGTTTCGTTGGGCACTGGCCGACGCACATCGATATCCCGGGGACGGACCTCTACGTGACGATACCGTTCGCGGGGCCGGTGGATGGCGCGGAGGCTGGCGAGCACTCGCATGGGGGGCATTGCCACGAGGACGCGGCCGGGTGTTCGAAGACACCTTCGCCGGCCGGTGTGGGCTTCGCACTCATGAACGAATCGATCATGGCGCTGGGTGCGGCGGCGCTGCTCATCGCGGTGGCCGCCCGGACGCGCGGGTTCCGCCCGGACCGGGACGTGCTCCCGGAGACTCCGCCTCCTCGATGGTCGTTTGCTTCCTCGTAGCCGTCCCCGAACGGGGATCGCTGTGCGCATGGAGGAACCATGCGCTGAGACCACGAAGGACACCACAATGATGATTCGCAGCCCACGACGGGCTTTCTTGATCCCGATGTTTGCCCTGCTGGCGGTAGCCGGCGCATTCACCCTCGCTGCTTGCGGTGATGACGACGACGACGGCGGGGACACCGCCGGTGGCGGCAGCACGGATTCCGTGCTGAACGCGATCCTGTACCTGGATTCGGCGGGGCTTCATGACATCGACGACGCCATCAACGAATACGGCGAGATCCCGGCGAACGCGCAGACGGTGGCGCGCAAGGCCGAGACGGTGACGCGTCTCACGGCGTGGCCAGAGGAGCTGCAGGCTTCGGCGGACACGCTGGCGGGGGTGTTCGCGGAGATGGTCGCGGCGCTGGACGGCGACGAGCCCGACATGGAGGCGGCGGGAGCGGCTGCGAAGAGCGCCCACGACGTTGAGCACGATTTTTCGGCCGAGGTGTGGGAGTACCTGTACCACGAAGCCGGGGTTGAGGCTGGCGGCGGGGGTCACTAGGGGTCCTGGACCCACCAGTTGGGGTCGTTTGGGGGCAGAAGGAGGAGCCAATGGCCCTCCTGACTCCCGGCCGGACCGCGCGAGACTGTGAAGAACGGCGACCGCGGACCGGACGAGAGGCCGCCGCCCGGAGGACGCCCAGGGAGATTGTATGAACCAGACACGACGCATTGCCGCGCTCACCGCGGTGGTGCTGTTCGGAGCGCTGCTCGCGACTGCGTGCGGCGGATCGAACGACGATGACGGCAACGGGAGCGAGAACGGCGATGGCACGGCGCCTGAATACCTTGGCGCTGTGATCGCACCGCCGCCTTCGATGCCGGAGGCAATCCTGCTGGATGAGAACGGCGAAGAGTTCGACCTGCAGGAGGAGACGGACGGGTATGTGACGCTGCTGTACGTCGGGTACACGCACTGCCCGGACATTTGCCCGACGCACCTGCACGAGATCGATGTGGCGTTGCGGCAGCTGGACGAGGACGTGGCTTCGAAGGTGAAGGTGATCATGGCGACGGCTGACCCGGAGCGGGACACGCCAGAGCAGTTGAAGCAGTACCTCGATTCGTTCAACGAATCGTTCGTGGGGCTGACGGGGCCGCGCGAGCTGATGGACCAGTTCCAGGTGGCGCTTGGCCTGCAGCCCGCGACACGGACGGATATTGGTAACGGGAACTACACGGTGAACCACGCGGCGTACGTGATGGCATTCACCCCAGACGATCGGCTGGCGCACCTTGTGTACCCATCGGGGATGGGGATGCGGGAGTGGCTCAACGACCTGCCGCTGCTTGTAGAGAAAGGATATGACCCGGAATGAAACGCTTTCGAGCGCGCTTTGGTTTGATGCTCGCCCTTGTGGCCGTGCTTGCGATCCCGCTGGCGGTTGCCTGCGGTGGCGATGATGACGACGACGACGGCGGCGACCCGACGCCCACGGAAATGGCTGACGGCGACGCGGTAACGGTTGGCGACCTGACGATCACGGGCGGGTGGGTCCGGACGACGACGAACGACGTGAGCGCGGCGTACATGATGGTGAAGAACGATGGGCTCGAGGACACGCTGGTGGCCGCTGCCTCGCCGATTTCGCCGATGGTGCAGCTGCACGAAGTGATTACCGAGGGCAGCAGCAGCAAGATGCAGCAGAAGGAAGGCGGCTTCACGGTCCCCGCGCAGGGGATGGTGGAGCTGAAGCCGGGCGGCTACCACATCATGCTGATGAACCTGACTGAGCCGCTTGAAGAAGGCGACGAGGTTGAGGTGACCGTGACCTTCGAAAAGGCAGGCGAGGTGACGCTCACGCTGCCGGTGCAGAAGGCTGAGGGCACCTCCATGGACATGGATAGTGGCCACGGCGGCATGGGAAGCGAAACGCCGACCATGGGCGGCAACTAGTCCCGAATTCCTTCAACAAGGATTGACTGCGTGATGTCCCGGAATCTATGGTTTCGGGGCATTTCGCATCGCTCGTGAAACCGAGCGGCATTCAGATTCGAAGGAGAATCACGACATGGCAGTCGATGGAACCTGGAACGTTACGCTTGCAACGCCGATGGGCGAGCGCCCGGCGACGCTCACGCTGAAGACGGATGGTTCGGCGCTGAGCGGCAGCTTCGGTGGGCCTCAGGGCTCGCAGGAGTTCAGCGGCGGGACGGTTGATGGCGACAAGGTGGCGTGGAAGAACAAGTTCGCGGGCGCGATGGGCGAGATGGAACTCTCGTTCGATGGCGCCGTGGACGGCGACAACATCGCCGGGAACGTGCAGTTCGGCGCGTTCGGTTCGGGGACCTGGAAGGGGACCCGCGCCTAGGCCTCGGCCCTGGTAACCAACGCAGAGGCCCGCCGACCTGGCGGGCCTTTCGCATTGGTGCCAGTCACGTCATGCATGGGTGCGCTTGGAACGGAAACAACTCCTTATGTGGGAGTATCGCGGCTGGCGTTCCGGCCTCATGCTAATCGGGTCCAATGGACCTGCTGACGATTGTCCTCTTTGTTGCGGGGATTGGGCTCCTGGTGGTGGGGGCGGAAGGGCTGGTGCGCGGGGCATCGCGGCTGGCGGTTTCGGCGGGGATATCGCCACTGGTGGTGGGGCTGACGGTGGTGGCGTTCGGGACTAGCGCGCCAGAGCTGGCAGTGAGCGTTTCTTCGGCGCTGAACGACAACGCGGATATTGCGATTGGGAACGTGGTGGGCAGCAACATTTTCAACGTGCTGTTCATCCTGGGGGCCTCATCGGTGGTGGCGCCGCTGATCGTTTCGCAGCAGGTGGTGCGGCAGGAAGTGCCGATCATGATCGGCGTCTCGGTGCTGATGCTGCTGTTCGCGCTCGGGGAGACGCTGAACCGCATCGAAGGCGCTGTGCTGTTCGCCGGAATCTTGAGTTACACGAGCTGGGCGATCATTAAGAGCCGGCGGGAGACCGCGGAGATACGGTCGGAGTACGAGGCGGAGTTTTCGGCGAGCGATACGGGGCCGCGGGAGTTCGCGCGGGATGTGGCGTTCATCCTCGTGGGGCTGGGGATGCTGGTGCTGGGTTCGCGGTGGTTCGTGGACGGCGCCAGGGAGTTCGCGGAGGCGCTTGGCGTGAGCGAGCTGGTGATCGGGCTGACGGTGGTGGCGGCGGGGACTTCGATGCCGGAGGCGGCGACATCGGTGATGGCGAGCATCCGTGGGGAGCGGGACATCGCGGTGGGGAACGTCATCGGGAGCAATATTTTCAACATCCTGGCGGTGCTGGGGCTGACTTCGATCGTTGCGGACGGGGGCGTGGCGGTGGCGGATGCGGCGTTGCGGTTCGATATTCCGGTGATGCTGGCGGTGGCGGTGGCGTGCCTGCCGGTGTTCTTCGCGGGGCACGTGATCACGAGGTGGAACGGGGTGTTCTTCCTGGCGTTTTACGTGGCGTACACGGTGTATTTGATCCTTGACGCGAACGACCACGGGGCGATCGAGCCGTATAGCGTGGTGATGTTCGGGTTTGTGTTGCCGATCACGGCGGTGGCGGTGGTGTTTGTGGCGGCGCGGCATCATTGGCGGGCGCGGTAGTTGCGAGTTGCGGGTTGCGGGTTGCGGGTTGCGAGTGGGGTGGGGTTGGGGGAGTTGGTGGTTGAGGGAGGACGGCTTGTGGTTGGGCGGCGGGTGTGCCCTCATCCCCTGCCCCTTCTCCCGAGACGGGAGAAGGGGGTGTGGTGGGAAGTTGGTGCAGCCTGTGGTTGCGCCGCGGGTGTAGCGCTTACTCGCGTGCGC
>CALFYR010000535.1 GCA_937954195.1 uncultured Dehalococcoidia bacterium | reverse complement strand
TCGGTCTCTTCCCAATGGGCGATGATCGCGAGCATGAAGTTCGCGTCGCGGTGGGCGAAGGCGGTGGATTCGAGGGGGATGCGCTGCATCTGGCCGTTGCCGATGGGGCGGATCTGGAGGAACGCGAGGTTCTGCGGGCTGTTCGCCAGCTGCTCCAGCGAGGCCGCGATGACGTCATCGTTGAGGTCGCTGTAGAAGCCGCTGCGGACACGGGCGCGCCCGCGCCCCTCGGCATCTTCGAGGAAGACGTACATGCCGGAATAGGGCATGGGGCCGATGAGGTCGGCGATGGGTTCGCCGAGCGCACGGAATGGGGCGAACACCTCTTCGCCTTTTTCGAGCGGACCGCTGTAGACGGTCAGCATCATGAGGGTTGGGGTGCCGACTTTGTCTTCCGGGATGAATGGGAGCGGCGGGGCGAGCAGGAGCATGGAGATGGTCGAGAATTCGACCGGTGCTTCGAGCGAAAGGCGGGCGTATTCGCGGAGGACCTCAGGGGTGGCTTCGACGAGGTAGGCGCCGCCATAGATCTGGGGGAGTTCGGTGAGGCGGTATTCGATGCCGGTGACGATGCCGAAGTTGCCGCCGCCGCCGCGCAGGCCCCAGAAGAGGTCCTGGTGGTCGGTTTCGCTGGCGTGGACGATCTCGCCGTTGGCGGTGACGATTTCGATGGAGGCGACGTTATCGATGGTGAGGCCGAGCTTGCGGGTGAGGTAGCCGATGCCGCCGCCGAGGGTGATGCCGGCAATGCCGACGGATCCAGCATCGCCGAAGGGAGCGACGAGCCCGTGCGTTTCGGTGGCCTGAAGGAATTCGCGGGCGGTGAGCCCGGTCTGGGCGAAGGCGCGGCGGTTGATGGGGTCGACGCGGATCTCCTTCATGCGGCTCATGTCGACGACGATGCCGCCATCGAGGAGGCTGTGACCGCCGATGCTATGGCCGCCGCCGCGGGCGGTGATGGCGAGGCCGTGACGGCGGGCGAAGGTGACGCAGCGGCTGACATCGGCGGCGTCGGCGGCATAGACGATGACGGCCGGGCGCTTGTCGTAGTTCGCCATTTTGGACGTTTCGCGGGCGGCCTGGTAGCCGGCATCGCCGGGACGGAGTACCTCGCCCTTGAGGCGCATGGTGAACGCGGCCCAGGACTCGGTGGGGATGGTTGTCGCAGTGGTGGATTCCACGGAATTTCTCTCCTCAGTGCTGGCGCTGCCTCTCCGCAGCGTCGCTTCGATTAACGTAGCGTTTGATTGCGGTCGCAACTATCACGGGGGTCACAGAGTGGAGGTGATGTTGGCCACAGAGGGGGAAATTGGTGAGGGTGGCTGGGGTTGTGGTGGTTTGTGGCATCGCAGCGCTTACTCGCGTGCGCGCCTCTGAATGTGGTTCGGGGGACGCAAAAAAGCCGGGCCATTGCTGGCCCGGCTCCGGGAAATCGGTTGTTGGCGCCGCGATCAGGCTACGGCGCTGAGGGGCTGCGGGGCGATGTT